>NZ_JBSGYQ010000041.1:0-71029 GCF_053610585.1 Streptomyces sp. NPDC054887
GAATCCGGCGGCGTACCCGAAACCGAAGGCGGTCGTGGGGCGGGCCCCGGCGGGCCCGGGGGGGGGGCAGGGGTGGGGGGGCCGGGCGGGCCCCGGGGGCGGGGGGGGGCGGGTTCCCCCCCCGCGGGCGGGTGTCGGGCCCCCGCGCCGGGGGGGGCCAGACGGCCCGCCGGGTCCGGAACCGCAGTTGAGGCCCCTTCTCCCGGTCCGTGCGCAGCTCATCGTGGGTCATGACGCCGACAGCACGGGCGGAATTCAACAATCCGATTTGCCCGCTTTTCCGGCATGTCCCGAAACCACTTGATGGTAACGATTTTCATGCTCTAGTGTCGTCGCGTCTGCTTCTCCGGCCCGGATGCATCCACCCCACGAGGTCCCACCCGCGAGGTCCACCCAAGAGGTCCATTCACGAGGTCCACCCACGAGAAGATGGAGACCGCGTCCCACATGGCGACTCCGCTCTTTCTTGCTCCGCGCCTGGAATCCAGGCTCCGCTCGCTGCTGGACTCCCCCGCGTTCCTGCACGACCTGGTCTGCGCGCTCGGCTCACCGCTCAACGTGGTCCTGCCCGACCAGGTCGCCGAGAACCTGGAGCGGTTCCGGTCGGTGTACCGGCGCCACCGCCTCAGTGGTGACGTCTTCTTCGCCCACAAGGCGAACAGGTCCAGTGCGCTGCTGCGGCGGCTCGCGGCCACACCCGCCGCCGTGGACATCGCCTCGCTCGGCGAACTCCAGCACGCCCTCGGCGCGGGCTTCGCCCCCGACCGGATCATGGCCACGGGCCCCAAGAACCCCGAACTCCTCTGGCTGGCCGCCCGCAGCGGGATCACCGTCAACATCGACTCGCGGGCGGAACTGGCCGAACTCGCCGCTCTTGTCGGGAAGTTCGGACTGCCCCGCGTACGCATTCTGCTGCGCCTCTCGTCCTTCGAGGCGACCGGCACCACGGTGCTGACCCGCAGAAGCCGGTTCGGCACGTCCGTGCGGGAGCTGGACGCCCTGCTGGACGCGGTCGAGAGCCACCGCGACACCACGGAACTCATCGGCGTCGCCTACCACCTCGACACGATCGGCCTGCCCGAGAAGGCCGTGGCGCTCGAGAACTGCATCACGGTCATGAACGCGTGCGCCGGCCGCGGCCTGCGACCCAGCGTCGTCGACATCGGCGGCGGCTTCGGCGTCAACTACCTGGACGACGGGGAGCAGTGGGAGCGGTACACCACCGAGCTCACCCACGCCGTGCTGGGCAGGCGCCCACCGCTGACCTGGCAGAGCCACGGCTACGGGCTGCGCGGCGAAGGGGGCACCGTACGCGGCGCGCTCGGCCTCTATCCGGCCCACCGGCCGGTCGCGGGACCGCAGTACCTGGAAGCGCTCCTGTCCCTGCCCGCCCCGTCGCTGGGCGGACGGCCACTGGCCACACTCCTCCTGGAGCACCTCTTCGACCTGTACACCGAGCCCGGCCGCGCCCTCGTCGACCAGAGCGGGCTCACCCTCGGCCGGGTCCTCGAAGTGCGGCACACGGCGGACGGCGACTGCTTCGTACGGCTGGACATGAACGCCCGTGACGTCAGCCTGGAGGAGCACGGCGTCCTGGTCGACCCCGTACTCGTCCCCCGGCCCGGCGGAAACGCCGGCGCGGAGGGCGGCGGCCCCGGGCCGGTCGGCGTCCACCTCATCGGGAACCTGTGCCTGGAGGCGGACTTCATCACCCGGCGCACCGTCCACCTGCCCCGCCTGCCGGCCACCGGGGACCTGCTCGCGTTCGCGAACACGGCGGGCTACTTCATGGACTTCAGCGCCGACCACGCACTGCGCCAGCCGATAGCCCGCAAGGTCGCGGCCTTCCAGGACGCCGGCTCCTGGCGCTGGTGTCTCGACGACCAGTACTGGCCCAACATCGTCACGGGGGAGCACACATGAGGTACGACAGCATCACCGAGGTGATAGGCGACACTCCCCTGGTCCGTATCGATCCTTCCGTGCACGGGCTGCGGAACATCGACCTGTACGCGAAGCTCGAAATGCTCAACCCCTTCGGCTCCGTGAAGGACCGTGCCGCGTGGAACATGGCACGGCCCCATCTGGAGGCCGCGCGGGCGAACGGCCATTCCGTCGTGGAGCTGTCGAGCGGCAATACGGCGAAAGCGCTGGCCGTCATCGCCGGAATGCACGGCCTTCCCTTCAAGAGCGTCACCAACCGGATGAAGGTCCCGGAGATCAAGGACCTCCTGCTGCTGCTCGGCGCCGAGATCGAGGAACTCCCCGGCCGGTCCGAATGCCTCGACCCCACCCATACCGACGACCCGCTGACCCGGATCCACCAGATGCTGTCCGACACCGACAGCGCCGTCCTCCACACCGACCAGTACTACAACCCGCTGAACGTCGAGGCGCACGCCTGCGGCACAGGACCCGAGATCATCAAGGACCTCGGCGGCAGCGCCCCCGACTACTTCGTGGCCTGTGTCGGCACCGCCGGCTCCTCCACCGGCACGGCCCGCGCGCTGCGCGCCCACAACGGCTCCACCTCGGTCATCGGCCTGGTCGCCCACAAGTCGGACTTCATCCCCGGCATCCGCAACATCGACGAGGTCCACGAGGTGGGGCTCTTCGACCCGGCGACGTACGACACCGTCGAGTCGGTGACCGCGGACGAGGCCATCGACGGCATGCTCACCCTCGTACGGCGCTGCGGCATGCTGGCGGGCCCCACGGGCGGGGCGGCGTACTCCGGCGCGGTCCGCAGTCTCCGGCAGGTCGACGAAGGGCTGACCGAGCGCAGGTCGGCGGTCTTCATCGTCTGCGACCGGGTCGAGAGCTACATGAGCTACGTCCGGCAGAGGCGTCCCGAGCTGCTGAACCAGCCCGCCCGGCCGCACTCCATGGCCGCCCTGCGCGACTCCGAGCCGGCCACCGTCACCGTCGTCGACGTCGCCGGGGCCCGGGCGTGGATCGAGCGGGACCGCCCGCTCGTGATCGACCTGCGCGGCTCCATCGCCTTCCACGCCCTGCACATCGAGGGATCGGTCAACATCGTCGACCAGCTCTTCGACGAACTCCTCCACGGCGGCCTGCCCTTCGGCAGCAAGCAGCCCGTGCTGCTCGTCTGCCCGGTCGGCGAGCAGTCCGTGAAGTACGCCGCGCTGCTCACCCGCATGGGGCACACCGACGTACGAAGCCTGGCGGGCGGCGTCATCGCGTGGCGGGACGCCGGCGCGCCGATGGTGAGGGACTGACATGCCGGCCTCCCCCGCGCTGGGCACCGATCCGCCCCTGAGTCCGGGCCACGAGCGCGATCTGCGGGACCTGAGCGACTGGCAGGCCGGGCTGCGCGCCCAGTTCCCCATCCTGGCCCGCCGGCCCGCGCCGGTCTATCTCGACAGCGCAGCCACCGCGCAGAAGCCGCAGGCCGTCCTGGACGCGGTGCGGACGTATCTCACCACCTCCAACGCCAACGCCGGGCGCGGCACGTACACCTGGGCCAACGAGACCACCGCGCTGGTGGACCGGGCGCGCGACCGCGTGAAGCGATTTCTGCGCGATCCGGCCCCGGAGCGCTCCACGGTCCACCTGACCGGCGGCACCACGGAGGGGCTGCGTACGGTCGCCCGGGACTGGCTCACCACGTGGCTCCGGGACGGCGACGAGATCGTCGTCCCCTTCGCCGACCACGAGGCCAACGCCCAGCCGTGGCTGGAGGCGCGGCGGCTGCTGGGTGAGCGCGGGATCCGCATCGTGATCAGGGAGATGCCGTACGAGGCCGGGTCCCGGGACTACGACCGGACGGCGCTCGCCGCGCTCGTCAACGAGCGGACCCGTTTCGTGGCGGTCACGCACGTGCACCACGTGTACGGGGCGGACATGAACGTGCACCGCGTCCGCCGCACGGTGGGCCCCGACGTGCCCATCTGCCTGGACGCCGCCCAGAGCGTCGGCCACCTGCCCGTCGACGTCGGAGCGCTCGACGTGGACTTCGTCGTCTTCTCCGGGCACAAGGCGATGGCGCTGCCCGGCTCGGGCGCCGTCTGGGCGCGTCAGGAGCGCGGGCCCGGGTTCCGGCCCGGCGGCTGGAGCGGCAGCCCCAACACCACGGGCGCCGTGAGCCTGACGGCGGCGCTCGACTGGCTGGACGAGGCCGGCACCGACCGGATCGAGCGGTGGACGGTCGGGCTCGGCGCCCGGCTGACGGACGGGCTGCGGCGCCTGCCGTCGTACGAGGTGCTGGGCTGCCCCCTCAGTCTGGCCGCGGACTCGTCCGTGCAGCGGCGCCAGGGCATCGTCACGTTCCGGCACCGCGCCGTCGGCTCCAACGACCTCGGCTTCGTCCTGTCCAGCCACGATCTGATGGTGCGGGCCGACGGGCACTGCCAGGCGCGCTCGGGCGAGGAGGAGAGTTCCGTGCGGGTGAGCCTGCACGTGTACAACACCGCGGACGAGATCGACCGGCTGCTCGACGTGCTGGACGGGATCGACCGGCGGGCGCGGGGTGCGGCGACGTGCTGAACGCCGGGCCGCCGGTCGCGACGGCCGACGTGTACGCACGACCTTGCGGCTCGCCCGCGCCTTCAACCAGTACAGCGACCAAGGGCACCACGTGACACAGCAGTTGACACCGGAAGCGGCGGCGGAGTGGATCCGGCGCTGGGACATCCAGCAGGAACGGTACGCGATCGACCGCGAGGAACGCTTCACCGTGATCGCGGACGTCGTCGAGCACACCACGGCGGGGCAGCGCCGGCCGCTTGTGGCAGATCTGGGATGCGGCCCCGGGTCGCTCACCGCACGGCTCGTCGCCCGGCACCCGGAGTGGGAGATTGTCGCCGTGGACGCGGATCCGCTGCTGCTGGAGCTGGGACGCCGACACTGCGGTACGGCGGCCAGGTTCGCGGACGTGCCGATCGGCTCCCCCGGCTGGACCGACGCGCTGGCCCTGGACCGGCCGCTGGACGCCGCGGTGTCCGCCACCGCGCTGCACTACCTGCCCGAGCCGGTCCTGCTCGACGTGTACGCACGGCTGCGGTCCCTGCTGCGCCCCGGCGGGGTGGTCGTCAACGCCGACCACTTCGTTCCCGAGGAGCCGCTGGTCGCACGCCTCGCCCGCCACGTGGGTTCCCGGCGGGCCGGGAGGCTGGACGCGCGCGGTCACGAGGACTGGCAGTCGTGGTGGGCCGCCGTGTACGCCGCCCCGGAGCTGGCGCCGCTCGTGGCGGAGCGCGGCCGGCGGCGCCTGGACGGCGACGACAACGGCCTGAGCGCCGAGCGTCATACCGAACTGCTGCGGAAGGCGGGCTTCGCCGAGGCGGGACCGGTCTGGCAGTACGGCCACAGCCGCGTGCTCGCGGCGTTCGCCTGAACCGACGGCGGGACGCCGGGGGCGTAATCGCCCCCGGCGTCCCGATGGAACCGCCGGCGTCGCCGGAGGGGCTAGCCCAGCTCGGGAACCGCGCCCGTGAGCGGCGCCACCATGCCGGTGAACTGCTGGAGCTCGTTGAGCTTGTGCAGCTGGCCGAACCCCTTGAGCTGGTCGGTCACGGTCGGCACCTCGGCCCGGCGGTCGACGGGGATGGCGCTCGATCCGAGCTTGTCGAGCTCTTCGGGAACCGACAGCAGGTAGCCACCGGAGGTTTCGGCGGCCGTCGCGGACGGCGCGGCGAGGGCGGAGACCCCCGCGGCGAGGGCCGCGACGGCGAGGACACGCTTAGCTTTGATCATGACTGGAGCAACGGCCGAACGGTCCGCCCGGACACGGCCGCACGCCGCCCGTCACCCGCAAGCCACATCCCGTGCGCCGGTGTTCGACCGGGTACGCGGCGACCGGCCGGCTACCCGGCCGTCGCCGTCCGCGACGAGACCAGCACGCCGATCTTGTCGATGCGGTGCTCGGGGTTGCCCTTGGCGTCGCGCCAGAAGTTGCCGGCCGCGTCGTCCTCCGGCGTGGCGCAGGTGGACACCGTGATCATCGCCTCGGTCGGCTTCTTGCCGGGCGACCCCGGAACGGCGGCCCGCTGCTCGGCCAGCGACCGCTCCGAGCGGAACGACGTCTTGCGGGTGTCGGTGATCTCGTACTCGTACTCCTTGCCGCCCGCCGTGACGAAGACGGAGTCGCCCTCGTCCACGGAGGGAAGGTCGCGCAGGGGTCCGCCGGCGGAGAGGCGGTGCGCCGTGACGAGGTAGTTGCCGACCTCGCCCGGCCCTACGCCGCCCCCGTCACCGTACGGACTGGCCGCCACCCCGCGGTCCTGGATCTTCGTACCGGCCCAGTCGTCGGTCGTTCCCTCGTACGGGACGACGCGCAGATCCGTCACGCCGATGGACGGTATGGCCATCACCGCCGCCTGTTGGCGTGCGGGACTCTCGGCGGCGGCGGGCTCGGCGGACGCCGTGGCGGGGGCCCGCGCGGGCGGCGAGGCGTCCGTGAGGACCGAGGCGGCGGCCGGGGGCCTGGCGTCCGCCCGGCCGGTGCCGGCGCCCGCGCAGCCCACCAGTGCGGCGACCAGGGCGCCCGTGGCGGCGGTGGAGACAACGATGCGGGGACTGAACATGACTTCCCGGGCTCACGGAAGGGGCGGACGGTTCGCCGTGCGTACGGCGGCCGGCTTTCCCACCACAACACGGTGGACCGGTGAGGTGTTCCCGTCCCCGGGCCCCGATCGCGCCCCTGCCGTGCCCGGCCGCGCACGGGCGCGCGGCGCGGGTCAGGGACTGGTGATCCACCGCAGGACGGCCCTGACCGTGGGCTCGTCGAGCCGGCTCAGGACGTCGATGGCTTCGAGGTCGCCGGGCAGGGGTGCGACACCGTTGGTGGTCAGGGCCGCGTGGAGGTCCAGGCGGCGCCTGTCCGTGGTCCCCAGGGAGAAGGACGGCCCCTGCGAGGGCTGCGGGGCCAGCAGGGAGTAGTCGTCGGCATCGTCGAGGGCCGCCGCCACGGGCGGCTGGTCCAGGTCGTCCAGGCCGTGGAAGCGGTACGGGTCGAACGCCCATCGCGGCGTCCTCGGCGGTAGCCCGGGAATCGGGGTGCTGTTCATCGGAACCTCCAGGGATCGTCACTGACCCACAGCAACCCCCTGAGGCCCCGCTCGGTTGCGCCCCGGGCCGGCAACCACCCGAACGCCCCCTACGGCATCTCTTCACACCACCGGGAAATCGGCCGGGAAGCCGGTCGGGCGGACCCCGGACCGGGGGCCCGTCAGTAGAGGACGGAGGGCAGGTACGCACCGGCGGGCTGGTTGTAGAGCCCGACGGTCATCAGGCTCATCAGCTGCTGCACCTTGAGGCCGTGGCCCAGACACCAGCGCAGCAGCACCCCGTTCGAGGCGGGGACGAGGATGCCCGGGCCGCCGAAGGACGGCGCGGCGGCGACGAGCGCCCTGATGTCCTCGGTGCTCTCGCCGACCGCGTGGGCGAAGAAGGACAGGTCCGTGGCGTAGCCGGTGATACGGCCGCCGTGCTCGCTCACGCGGGCCGTGCCCGCCTTGACCCCGTCGACGAGTTCGCCGCCGCGGTCGGCGCCGTGCACCCTGCGGCACAGCTCGTTGCAGGCCGCGACGTCCGCGTCCGTCGCGGGCCGCACCTCGTACCCCGCCACCGTCTCTTTGATCGGCGGTCCCTGGAGACAGGCCATCGTGTCGCGGAACTCGAATCCGAGCCCGGCGTACAGGGCGAACGAGCGCGAGTGGTAGCCGCTCTGCAGCAGCCGGATCCCGGGTGCGCGCCGCTCGGCGGCCCGCCGCATGACGTCTTCCATGAGCCGGCGTCCGAGGCCGCCGTTCTGGACGGCCGGATCCACCGTGATCGGCCCGACGCCGACGACGGGCGACCGCTCGTCCAGGAAGTTGCTGCCGACGATCCGGCCGTCCACCTCGGCCACGACCGTGTAGAAGCCGGGGTGGTTCAGGAGCGTCTTGAACATGCCCTCGGCCGTCTCCGCGCCCGGAACGTCGGAGGAGAAGCCGTGTTCCAGGGCGATGCCGGAGAACGCGGCGTAGCAGATCCTGCCGCACTCGGCGGCATCGTCCGGCCGGCCGGGACGCAGTACGAGTGCCATGAATCGATCCGCCTTCCGCGCTGTTTACCGCTTCCTGCGTGACCCTTTCGGACAGGGACGTCCGGGCCGGGCCCTCCCCCCATCAGAAGCGCGGGCGGCGACTGCGGCAACCGGTGGGGCGCGCGCTAGGCCGGGCGGACCTGGACCGCCACGGCCGGGTCCTGGTGCCCGCCGCTGGCGATCATGCGCACCTCGTCCCGGTCGCTTATCTCGGCCAGGACGATGCCGGTGTCGTCCGCGTACACGGGGTGGCCGCCGGGCCCGCTCCGTTCCGTGCGGTGCACTTCCACGACGTCCGCCGTGTCCGGGACGGCTGCCGGTGCGCCCGGACGCACGAAGACCAGTTCGTAGCGATCGGACCTGCCCATGTCGTCGCCTCCTCGCTGAGAAAACGTTGCCCCGCCCTCAGACGTACGTACTCCCATAGTCCCGCATTACGGGCGGTGGGGCCGGTGCGGGGTGGATCCCCGCCCCGCCGTCCCGTGGGTCTCAGATGTGCAGGTCGGGCGGGAAACCGGTCCAGCGCAGGTCCGCCGGCAGGTGCCGCACGTCGTTGTGGCAGAGCACGGAGGACGGCCTGCCCGGCGCGTACCGGATCACCGTCAGGGCGGCGTTGCCGTGGTTGAGGCCGACCCAGCGCCACGCGGGCGCGTCGAGGGCTGCCCGGACCAGCCAGCCGATGAGGAAGTTGTGGGTGACCACCAGTTCGTGCCGCGGCAGCCCGCCCTCCACCGGCCCCGTGAACCGCGCGAGGGCCTCCCGGGCGAGCGCGGGCCCGCGCTCGCGCTCCTCGGCCGGGAACTTCGCGAGGAAGTCCAGCAGGCCGTCGGCCGAGTCCGGCGGAAGTTCCTCCCGGCGCGGAACGTACGGGATGTAGTCGCCGGCCGGCTCCGACCGGTGCAGCGGTACGCCGTCGAGCTGTTCGGCGACGAGCCGTGCCGTCTCGGCCGCGCGGGGCAGCGGACCGTGGTGCACGGCGGCCAGCGGCGTCCCGCGCAGCCGTTCACCGAGCCGCACGGCCTGCCGGCGTCCGGCTCCGGTCAGGGCCGTCTCGTCCGCTGACGCCTCGCCGTGGCGGGCGAGGTAGAGGTACCGCGTGGCCGTGCCGGTCATGTCAGAACCCCCTGGAAGTCGCCGGTCCCGCGCGTGCAGCGCGTCGAGCGGAGGGACGCGGGGACCGCCCCGCGCGGTTCCGGGGGACCCGCGCCGGGGAACCGGGAAGCTCGCGTCAATCGCGTCGACGGCGCGCCGGGCGCGGCCTAGGCTCACGGACATGAGCGACAACGGCACTGCACGGCGGCCGCTGGTGGCCGTCCTCAGCGGAGCCGGGATCTCCACGGACTCCGGCATCCCCGACTACCGCGGGCCGAACGGCCTGTGGCGGCGCGATCCGGAGGCGGAGAAGCTCGTCACGTACGGCTTCTACATGGCCGACCCGGACATCCGGCGCCGCGCCTGGCGCATGCGGCTCGAAAGCCCCGCGCTGCGCGCCCTGCCGAACGACGCGCACCGGGCCGTCGCCGGGCTGGAGCGCTCGGGGGTGCCGGTGCGGGTGCTCACGCAGAACGTCGACGGGCTGCACCAGATGGCCGGGATGCCCGCCCGCAAGGTCCTGGAACTGCACGGGTCCGCGCGGTCAACGGTCTGCACCGGTTGCCACGCCCGTTCCCCGATGGAGGACGCGCTGGCGCGCGTGCGGGCGGGCGAGGAGGATCCGCCGTGCCGTGAGTGCGGGGGCATCCTGAAGTCGGCCACGGTGATGTTCGGACAGCGTCTCGACCCGGTGGTGATGGCGCAGGCTCTGGCGATCGCCAAGGCGAGCGACGTGTTCGTGGCCGTGGGCACGAGCCTGAAGGTGCAGCCCGCCGCCTCGCTCGCCGGGATCGCGGCGGAGCACGGCGCCCGGCTGGTCGTCGTCAACGCCGAGCCGACGCCCTACGACGAGCTGGCCGCCGAGGTCGTGCGCGAGCCGATCGGGACGGCGCTTCCCGCCGTGCTGAGGCGCCTGGCCGGCTGAGGGCGGCCCGGCGACTTCCGGGCGCCCCGCCTACCAGCGCGCGGCCGTGGCCCGTACGGCGCTGAAGTCCATCGCCTGCTCGACCTCGCGCAGCGTCTTCTCGGCGACCTGGCGCACCTCTGCGGGTACGTCGCCCCGCTCCTCCACGAGGTCTGCATAGATCGGTGCGTCGGCACGGTTCGCGGAACTCACGTCGGAGAGGGCCCTTCAATCGGTACGTGCGGATCCCGGCGGCAGCCGGAACGGAGGACGAGTGTAGGTGGTCCGTAAAGCGGCGGGCAGGCCGCCCCGGCTCCCGGCTCGGCGCCCGCAGCCTACGGCGTGGCCGCCGCGCGGCTCATGGCAGGTGCCCCATGGGGCCGTGGGCGGCCTCGCGGCGCCCCGGAGTGGGTCCCGCCGGGCAGCTCGGGTGTCCACCCTTCGGACGGCGCTCTACTTCATTTCCAAGATACGGAATACATTTTCCATTAACAGCGTTTGGGGCACGGGGGAGGAACCACAGCATGGGCATCGACACGGCTCTGCCACGCCGAGCGGCCGCCGAACTGGTGGGCACGGCGGCCCTGGTGACCGTCATCGTCGGCTCCGGGCTCCAGGCCGCCGGCCTCAGCCGGGACACCGGGGTGCAGCTGCTCGCCAACACCCTCGCCTCCGCCCTCGGGCTCGGCCTGCTCATCGTGCTGCTCAGCCCGGTCTCGGGCGCCCATCTCAACCCGGTGATCACCCTGTTCACCTGGTGGTCCCGGCGCCGGTCGGCGGACCGCTTCGGCGGCCGCGAGGTCGCCCTCTACCTCGCCGCGCAGCTCACGGGCGCGGCGGCCGGGGGCCTGCTGGCGGAGTCGATGTTCGGCCGGGCGCCGGGCGTCTGGTCCACGCAGGTGCGGTCGGCCGGGCATCTGCTGCTCGGCGAGGCGGTCGCCACGGCCGGACTCGTAGTGGTGGTGTACGGGCTGGAACGCATCGGGCGCGCCCGGCTGACCCCGCTCGCCGTGGCCTCGTACATCGCCGCCGCGATCTGGTTCACCTCGTCGGGCTCCTTCGCGAATCCGGCGGCGACGGCCGGCCGGGCGCTCACCGACTCCCTCACGGGCATCGCCCCGGTGTCGCTCCCCGGTTTCGTCACCGCCCAGCTGCTCGGCGGGGTGCTGGGCGCCTGCCTGGCGACCGTCCTCTACGGGCCGCCCGCGGCGTCCGCCCCCTCCCCCGGCCAGCCGCTGGGCATGCGCGCCCGCGTCCGGCCCCTGTGGCGGCGCGCCTGAGCCGTCGGGCGGACTCGCCCGCTCCGAGCCGCCGCGCCGGCCGACGCCTGCGCTGCCGCCCTCCGCGTCAGCGCTCGCGCACCGACAGCCCCCGTCCCAGGCACTCCGTGAGGCGGGCGGCGATGCTCCCGTCCGGATCGAGGCGCGGGTTGAAGACGGTGACGTCCAGTCCCCGGGCCCGCGGGCCGGCGAGCGCCTTCCGCAGCACGGTCTCCAGCTCCGCCCAGGTCAGCCCGCCGGGCATCCGGTAGTCGACGGCGGGCATCACGGCGTCGTCCAGGACGTCCACGTCGAGGTGCACCCAGTACCCGTCGCTCCCGCCGGCGGTGAGCAGGCCGACCGCCCGGCGCGCCGCCACCGCGGCGCCCACCGCCCGCACGCCGTCGAGGGCGACCGCGTGCAGCCCCGGCGGCAGAGGCTGCATGCCCGCCTCCGCGGATTCGGCGGCGTCGCGGAAACCGAGGGCGACGACGTCCTCGTCCCGTACGAGCGGCCTTCGGCCTTCCAGGCCGGTGAGCGGCGGCGGGCCGCGCCCGGTGGCCAGGGCCAGCTCCATCGAGGCGGCCTCACCGGCCGGTTCGGCCGAAGGCTGGTAGAAGTCGGTGTGGCCGTCGACGAAGAGCAGCCCGTGCCGTCCACGGCGGCGCAGGGCGAGAAGGGCGCCCAGCAGAATGCTGCAGTCGCCGCCGAGGACCACCGGGAAGCGGCCCCGGCCGAGGACCGCTCCTACCCTGTCCGCCAGTTCGACCGAGTACCGCGCGATGCCCGCCGCGTTGAGCACTCCGGTGCGGGGGTCGCGCACGGGGTCGTACGCCGGCGGGTCGACCCGGCCCTCCCACACCGCCGCGATACGCGCCCGGAGCCCGGCGCCGAGCAGCGCCGCCGGCGCGTCCTGCACGCCCGACGGCCGCAGCCCGAGTACGGACGGCGCCTCGACGACGGCCGCCCGCCGGACCTCCGCGTACGCGCCCGCGTTCACGTCCTGTCCGTGGTGCCGGCGGCGGGTCAGTACTGCTGCGCCGGCTCGATGTTCTGGTTGACGTGGAAGAAGTTGTGCGGGTCGTAGGTCCGCTTGATGTCCGCCAGCCGTTCGTAGTGGTCGCCGTAGGCGGCCCTGACCCGGTCCTGGCGTTCGCCCGCGCCCATGAAGTTCACGTAACCGCCGCCCATGGAGTGCGGGTGCAGTTCCTCCCAGTAGTCGACGCACCACTGCCTCAGCAGTTCGGCGTTGGCCGGATCGGGGTCGACGCCGCCGATGATGCCGGACCACACGGCGTCCCGGTAGCTCCAGGCGGTGTCGTCCCGGCCGACGCGGCTCGCCGCCCCGTCCACCGGGTAGAGGTGCATGGTCGACAGGTCGGTGGGCAGGTTCTCGGCGTACTTGGCGTGCACGTCGACGGCGTCGTCCGTGATCCGGTCGAAGAAGTCTCCGCGCCAGTACCACTGCAACCCGGCCGGGATCAGCTCGTCGAACATGGTCTGGAGCGCCGGGTACGGCATCGGCGCCGCGAAGTGGAAGGCCGGCGGGCCCGGTTCGCCGACGACGGCGAGCGCCGCGTCGAGACGGTCCAGGTCGCCCGTCCAGCACCACACGACCCCGCACATCTTGTGGCCGTGGAGCTCCTCGGGGAACGGCGGGCCGGGCGGCACGGTGAGCGTCGCGAAGAAGCCGTTCAGGTCCTCGGGTGCCTGCGGCAGGAACTCGCGGTACCAGCGCAGCACCTCACGGGTGCTGTCGACCGGCCACACGGTGATGCCGGCGCCCACGGTGCCCACCGGGTGCAGCCGGAAGCTGAACGCGGTGACGACGCCGAAGTTCCCGCCGCCGCCGCGCAGGGCCCAGAACAGGTCGGGGTGCTCGGTCGGGCTCGCCGTGACGAAGCTGCCGTCGGCCAGGACGACGTCCGCCGCCAGCAGGTTGTCCGCCGTGAGCCCGTACTTGCGGGTCAGATGCCCGTGTCCGCCGCCGAGGGCGAGGCCGCCGATGCCCGTCGTCGACATGATGCCGGCGGGGGTGGCGAGTCCGAAGCCGTGGGCGGCGTGGTCGAGGTCGCCGAGCTGGCTGCCGCCGCCGACCCGCGCGGCCCGTGCGGTCGGGTCGACGCGCGCCCACCGCATGGGCGACAGGTCGATGGTCACGCCGTCCTCGACAAGACCCAGGCCGGGACCGCTGTGCCCGCCGCCCCGGACCGCGGCTTCGAGGCCGTTGTCGCGGACGAATCCGACGGCCGCCATGACGTCCGCGGCGTCCACGCACCGCGCGATGGCGGCCGGGCGCCGGTCGATCATGGCGTTGTAGATGGCGCGGGTCGTGTCGTACTCCGGGTCCTGCGGGCCGATGACCGGTCCGCGCAGGGCGGTTCGCATCGCTTCCAGAGTCTTCGAGTCCATGACCCTCTCCTCGCCGAGACGCGGAACCGCTTCCCACCCGGTCTCTCCCCCGTCGGGCCCGCCGGTGAGCGGTCGTGCGCCGGCGCCCGGCACCCCGTTCAGCCGCGTCCACGGGCGAACAGTGCGCCGGAGGGCCGATACGTCCAGCATCCCGCCCGCCCCGGACCGGCGCAATTCGTCGCGGGGTGCCCCAAGCCCGTGAGAAGCGCACCATGAGGACATGGACGGACGTACGGAGGGACGCGCCGTCGCGGGCCCCGGCGGACGCGCCGGGGCACGCCTGGAGGACGTCAGCACGCCGGGGCGCGTCGCCGGTCCGGGCGAGGGCATCGGCCAGGACGAACTCGGGCTCGCGGCGCGCAACCACGGGCTGCCGCTGGAAGCGCTGCGGTACGACGTCACCCCGCCCGGACTCCACTACGTACTGGTCCACTTCGACATCCCCCTGGCCGCCTCGGGCGACTGGCGGCTCACGGTCGGCGGCCGGGTCCGCCGGCCGCTGACGCTGGACCTGGCGGCACTGCGTTCCTTCCCGGCCGTCACGCGGCGCGTGACCATGGAGTGCGCCGGCAACGGCCGGGCGCGTCTGACACCGCGGCCCGTGAGCCAGCCGTGGCTGGTGGAAGCGGTCGGTACGGCCGACTGGACCGGGGTGCCGCTGCGTCTGCTGCTCGACGAGGCGGGGGTGGGGCCGGACGCCGTAGAGGCGGTGTTCAGCGGGGCCGACCACGGTGTCGAACGCGGCGTCGAGCAGGACTACCGGCGGAGTCTGCCGCTGGAGGTGGCCACCGGGGACGATCCCGGGGTGCTGGTCGCGTACGGCATGAACGGCAGCCCCCTGCCGCCCCAGCACGGTCACCCGCTGCGGCTGGTGGTCCCCGGCTGGTACGGCATGGCGCACGTGAAGTGGCTGCGCGAGATCACCCTCACCGACACGCCGTTCGCCGGCTTCCAGCAGGCCGTCGCGTACCGCTACCGGCAGGCGGCCGACGAGCCGGGCGAGCCGGTCACGCGCATCGCCCCGCGGGCGCTGATGGCGCCGCCGGGTTTCCCCGACTTCATGTCACGGACCCGCGTCGTGCGTCCCGGCCCGGTGCCGCTGGAGGGCCGGGCCTGGTCGGGGTACGGCGAGGTCACCAAGGTCGAGGTGAGCACGGACGGGGGCCGCTCCTGGCGCGAGGCCGAACTCGCCCCGTTGGACGGGCACGTGTGGGCCTGGCGGCGGTGGCGGACGTCCTGGACCGCCGCACCGGGCCGCCATGTGCTGAGCGTCCGCGCCACCGACGCGGCGGGCCGCACGCAGCCGCTGGAGCAGCCGTGGAACCGCGGCGGCTTCGGCAACAACCAGGTGCAGCGGATCCCCGTTCTGTGCCTGGCCGACGGCTGAACCGGGCGAAGGTTTCCCCGAGTCGGGCCGTGTCCGGGTGCGCGGACCGGACGGTACGGTACGCGCGGCGAACGGAGCGGGTGCGCTAGTGCGGGAGGGTGCCCGTCGTCTTCTCCAGACGCAGCAGGTCGTGCGGTGTGAGCCCGGACGCCTCGCAGACCGCCTCGACCGGCGCGCCCTCGCGCACCGCGCCGACGGCTTCCGTCTCGACATCGGCCCGGGCAGCGTCGAGGGCGGCTTCGGCTTCACGCAGACGGCTGACAGCCAGGTCAAGAGAGGCGAGATCCATGGCTGGATGGTCCCATACGGCCTCCGGCCGCCGCACGCCCCCCGGGCGGCCCGGACCGGGATGCGGGCGGACGCCGCGAACCCGACCATGAAAGCCGGAGCGCCGTTCAGGGCGCCCGCACCGAAGTGGACGGACGTTGGCAATGACTGGCCCCCACCACGGCACCACGACCGGTGCCGCCCCCGACCCGGTCCGCACCGCCTCCGTCGAGGCGGCCCGCCGGGCGCTGAACTCGACCGGTGTGCATCTGATGCGGCCCGACTCCATGACGGCGTGCACGGGAACGGACCGCCGGGCGTGGGACCGTTTCGCCGCGCACTGGGAGGACCTGTCGCCCGACCGCTACGCGGCCGAGAGCGGCACCTGCCGGCTGCGCCGCTACGGGCACTTCTCCCTCGCGGCGGCGACCGGGGAGCTGACGCTCCTGCCGCACATCCCGTTCGTGCAACCGCGGGACACGAACCCGCTGTTCGTCCAGGTGGACCGCCACTTCGACCCGCTCACCGACGCCTTCGCGGCCGATCCCGTGCTCAGGGCGCTCATCCGGCTGCTGGGGGAGCTCGCGGACGGCCTCGCCCGGGCGGCGGAATGGAGTGTGAACGTGCATCCCTTCCGTGTCGTCGCCGCGGCCGACGACCGGGGGGAGCCCACTCCGGAGGGTCTGCACCGCGACGGCGTCACCCTCGTCTCCTCGCTCCTGATCGCCCGGCGCAACGCGGACGGCGGCGAGAGCGCGGTGTTCGACCCGGACGGCAGGCAGGTGGTGGCGACGACGCTGGACGAGCCGGGCACCCTGCTGGTCGGGGACGACCGCCGCACGCTGCACCAGGTCTCACCGATCCGGCCGGTCGACCCCGGCCGGATCGCACACCGCGACGTGCTGGTGACCACTCTGACGGCCCGCTGACCCGCGGCCGGGCCCGCCCGCTCACCGGGGCAGCGCCCACCGCGCCGCGGCCGTCGCCGCGACCAGTTCGTCCACGGCCGCCCCGGGGCCCGCCCCCATGGCGGCCGCGGCACGCTGGAGCCGCGCGCCGCAGCCCCGTTCGGTCAGGCGCCGCAGGAACGCCGTCACCTCGGCCAGGTCGCCGTACTCCTCCAGAGCGTCGCGTACGTACGCCACCAGCCGCTCCGCCTGCGCAGAGGCGGGCAGGATCCGGCCGTTCAACGCGTCGACGCCCGCGCCGGACCAGCCGTCGCGTGCCGCGCGCCAGTACGCGGCGCGCAGCAGTTCTGCGCCGGTGCGGGGGCCGGGGTCGCCGTCGCGTACGACCTTGGTCCGCGCCGTCACCACCAGCGCCCTGACGAGCGCGGTGAGGGCGACCGTGTCGTCGATGTCCGGCAGGACGTCCATGGTGCGGACCTCCACCGTCGGCAGCCGCGGGTTGAGCCGGACGTCCCAGAACGGCATGTCCGGCTCCAGCATGGCCTCCGACTCCGCCATCGCCTCGCAGATCCGCCGGTACTCGGCCGCCGACGCGGCGTACGGGGGCGGCCCCAGGCAGGGGAAGCCGCCGCGCATGACGGCCCGCCAGCTCGCGTATCCGGTGTCGCGGCCCCGGTGGAAGGGCGAGTTGGCGCTCATCGCGAGGAGGAGGGGCAGCCAGGGCCTGAGGTGGTTGACGACCAGTACGGCCACGTCCCGGTCGGGCAGGTGCACATGGACGTGCAGGGCGCTGAGGGCGAAGTCGTCGAGCAGCGCGCGGTACTGGTCCGCGCCGGCGAGGTAGCGCGGGTGGTCGCCGATGTCGTCCGGTACGCCGCCGCCCACCGGAGGGGTGCCGGAGGCGCACAGCCGCAGTCCCTCGTCGTGTGCGGCCGCGACGGCCGCGGCGCGCACCCGTGCCAGTTGCCCGCGCAGGTCGTCGCGGCTCGCGCAGGGGGGTGTCTTCCCCTCGATCTGGTACCGGGTGAATTCGCCGGAGACGAGGTCGCCCAGCGCCTCGGCGGCCCGCGCGACGACCGCCGGGCCCGCGGGCTCCATCCGCCGGGTGGCGGGGTGGACGAGGAAGTACTCCTCCTCCACGCCCACCGACGGCGCCGGGGCGCGGTCCGCCGGGTCGGGGTGTCCGTGGTCCTGAGTGCTCACGGCACCAGCATCACGCGGTGCGGCGGTTCTGTCCTCGTGCACCGCCGCACGCCGGCCGAACCGGGCCGCGTGCCGTCGACTCGGCGGTGGGGGCCGTGTGCCCGGATGCCACTGCCGGTCGGTGTCGGGCGCGTGCGACCTGCCGCGTACGCACATGACCGGCCGGTGGCCTCGCGCGCGCCCTGGGGCGCGGGGGCAGCCACCGGCCGGTGCCGTACGCACGGGCTACTGCGGGGGGTAGATGTCCCCGCCGCCCATGCTGCTCGCCTGCTCGCTCTGTTCCCTGAGGCGGCGGGCCTTGTCCTCCAGCCGCTTGCGCTGCTCGGGGTCGAGGGCACGTTCCGCGGCCTGGTCCATCTCGCGCGCCATCTGGCGCAACTCCTGGGCACGGCCGCCGGACTCACCTGCAGCGCTCATGATCACTCCTCGGGTGACGGGACAGAGGGGGCGCACTCAGCGAAGCAGCGTCGGCGCGTCCGCGCATGCCGAACGGTCACCCACCGCTATCGGGCCAGGCCAAGGCATCACCCCCGTGACGGATGCGAGTCTGCGGGTGCGGGGCGGCGGCGTGCGTACGGTGGTGGGTGTGCGCCTGCTGCTGATGTCCGACACCCATCTGCCCAAGCGGGCCCGCGAGCTGCCCGCCGAGCTGCTGGCGCGGGTCGAGCGGGCCGACGCGGTCGTCCATGCCGGGGACTGGGTGGACACGGCGACGCTGGACCTGCTCGAAGCGCGCTCACGGCTCCTCGTCGGCGTCCACGGCAACAACGACGGCCCGGAGTTGCGGGCGCGGCTGCCGGAGGTGGCGCGGGCCGAATTCGGCGGGCTGCGGTTCGGCGTCGTGCACGAGACGGGCGGCGCCCAGGGCCGGGAGCGCAGGTGCGAGGAGCGTTTCCCGGACCTGGACGTGCTGGTGTTCGGCCACAGCCACATCCCGTGGGACACCACCGCCCCCGGTGGTCTGCGCCTGCTCAACCCGGGATCGCCGACCGACCGGCGGCGGGAGCCCTACTGCACGTACATGACCGCCGTCGCGGAGGGCGGCCGGCTCAGCGAGGTCCGGCTGCACCGCCTGCCGCCCCGCCACCGCGCGTCCCGCACCTGAGCGGCCGGCCCGGCAGGCGGGCGTGGCGCACCGCGACAGACGGTTCGTGCCGCTATGTTCCCTGCGGGCGGCGGACGCGTTCGGCTTGCGCGCCGCTGCCGCGCCCCCGCACACGCCGCACCGGACGAGAGACGCGATGAGACCTCGTGCCACCGCCCGCCGACGACCCGCCCTCCTGCTGGCCCTGGTGGCCGCTCTGGGGCTGACAGGGACTCAGCCCGCTCCCGTGGCGCAGGGCGCGACGGCGTACGGGCACACCCGCCCGTGCCCGGCGTCGGTGCCGTACCGGTCGGGCGATTCGGGCTACTTCACCTTCCGCATCCCGGCGGCGCTCAAGGTGCCGGGCGGCGCGCTCCTCGCCTTCGCCGAGGGGCGGCGGAACTCCTCGGCGGACGACGGTGACATCGACCTGGTCCTGCGGCGGTCCTTCGACGCAGGATGCACCTGGCAGCCGCTCCAGCTGGTCGCGGACGCCGGTGCCGACACGGTGGGCAACCCCGTGCCGGTGATCGACCCCCGCAGCGGAGACGTGGTGCTGGTGACGTGCCGGACGCTGGGCGGCGCCACCGAGCGGCAGGTGCGGTCGGGGAAGGTCGCCTCCTGGGTCCGCCGGGTCTACGTCCAGCGCAGTGCCGACGGCGGCCGGAGCTGGACGCCGCAGCGGGACATCACCGACTCGGTCAAGCCGGCCCACTGGAGCTGGTACGCCGTCGGGCCCGGCCACGCCGTCGCCCTGCGGCACAAGGGCCACCGGGGCCGGCTGCTCGTACCGGCGAACCACAGTTCGGGCACGACGGGGCGCAGCGGCGCGCACTCCCTCTACAGCGACGACGGCGGCCGGACCTGGCGCGTGGGGTACGTGAGCGGGTCCGTCGACGGTCCTCTCGCGCTCAACGAGAGCACGCTCGCCGAACTCCCCGGCGGAACGGTGTACATCAACGCCCGCGACCACGACCGGACCGCCGAAGGCTCCCGCGCGGACGCCTACAGCGCCGACGGCGGGCTGACCCTCTCCGTGCCGTTCCGGGCCCAGCCCGCGCTGACAGGTCCCACCGTGCAGGGCAGCGTGCTCCAGGTCGCCGGGCCGCCGTGGCGTGCCCCGCTGCTGTACTCGGGCCCGTCGCACCCGGACAGCCGCCGGCGGATGCGGGTGGGCGCCAGCGACGACGCGGGGCGTTCGTGGCGTACGGCCTGGTCCGTGTCGCCGGACCTGGCCGGCTACTCGGACCTGGTGCAGACGGGCCCGGGCAGAGTGGGACTGCTGTACGAGACGGGGCCGCGGGCCACGCACGAGACCATCCGTTTCACCCTCCTGCCTCCGCACGCGCTGTCGTCCACCGGCTGGGCGGAGCCCCCCGGCTCAGGCGTGTGACAGCGCGAAGGAGACCAGGAAGCCGCTGACGGTGATCAGGCCGATCGCCAGGTGGGCGTCCTCGAACGCCTCCGGGATCATCGTGTCGGCGATCATCGCAAGGATCGCTCCGGCCGCCACCGCCGTCACCGCGGCGACCACGGCGGTCGGCAGCCCGCCGACGACGGCGTAGCCGAGCACCGCGGACAGCGTGCTCGCGGCGGCGATGCCGCCCCAGATGCCGAAGACGTACGTCCTGCCGCGGCCGGCCCTGCGCATGCCGGCCGAGCTCGAAAGGCCCTCGGGAACGTTGCTGATGAACACCGCCACCACGGTCACCGTGCTCACGGCCCCGCCGTCGACGAGGCTGACGCCGATGACCGCCGACTCCGGCACGCCGTCCAGCAGCGCGCCGAGGGCCAGCGCCAGTCCCGACCCCGCCTGCTGCGCCTCCGAGGGCTGCGACCGCCGCAGCCCGGAGCGCTTGCGGTGCCGGGCCCCGCGGCGCGCCAGCCACATGTTGCCCGCCGTGTAGGCCACCGCGCCGCCCACGGTCCCGATCGCCGCCGGTCCGAGCCCGGCCTGGTCGTAGGCCTCCTGGACCAGCTCGAAGGAGACCGCCGAGATGAGCACCCCCGCGCCGAAGGCCATCACGGACGCCACCACCCACTGCGGGATCCGCACCCCGTACCCCAGCACCGCCCCGACGAGCAGCGCGGAGCCGGCCACCAGTCCCCACATCCCTGCCTGTACCACCTGATCCATGGCGCCCATGTACCCCGTCCGGCACGCGGAACCGCCGGAACGCGGCGGTTCGCCCACCAGCGGTCCGTCACGCGCACCCCTCCGGCGGCATCCGGCGGGTGCGACACGGCCGTGCGCGATGGCGTCCGGCCGTCGTGACGGGGAGACTTGACGGCATGTCGGGCAAACGAAGCGCGGGGCTCCTCCTCTTCCGGAACTCATCCGACGGCACCGAGGTGCTCATCGGCCACATGGGCGGTCCCTTCTGGGCCGGCCGCGACTCGGCGGCCTGGTCGATCCCCAAGGGCGAGTACGAGCCGGACGAGACCCCCGAGGCGGCGGCCCGCCGGGAGTTCACGGAGGAGCTCGGCCTGCCCGTGCCCGACGGAGAACTCGTCGCTCTCGGCGAGGCCCGTCAGCCGAGCGGCAAGATCGTCACGATCTGGGCGATCGAGGCGGACCTCGATCCCGCCCTGGCGGAGTTCGGCACCTTCACCATGGAGTGGCCGAGGGGCTCGGGCGTACGGCAGGACTTCCCGGAGATCGACGAGGTGGCGTGGTGCACGCCCGAGAGCGCGAAGGAGCGGCTCGTCGCCGGCCAGCACGTCTTCCTCGACCGGCTCGCCCGGCACCTCGCGGAGCGACAGGAGTAGTCGAGGGCCCGCACCGGCCGGCGGGCCGGACGCCGTCCGCGCCGAGTGGCCCGCCGTGATTCGCGCCACAGGCTCCGGACGCCGTACGGCCCGGGGCGTACGGGGCCCCGGGCCGCGCGGACGGCCGGCGGGCCGTCGCGCGCGGGGGTCGCCGGGGGCGGGTGGTCTACCGTGGGCGGAGAAGCACCTGCATCCGCGCCGCAGACAGCCGGGACGTGCCTGTCCCCGGGCCGAGGCGCCTCCTGTCCCACGACCGACGCGGACTCGCTCCGCCGCGCGGCCCGCGTCCCGCTCACCCGGCCCCGGCGAAGCCCGCCGAGACGCCGTTCCAGCCCCCAGCAGCCCCGCCGTCCGCGCGACCGGCGTGGGAAGGGCCGCAGAGCCCCCGCCGAACGCCGACGGACCGTGCGGCCCGCGGCGCGCCCCCTCGCGCATCGTGCATTGCCCGGCCGGCCCCCGGCCGGTCTGCCCCACCCGGAGGACTCGTCACCATGCCAGTGCAGACATCCGTACGCCCGCCCCCGTCCGCCGCGCCGCAGAAGCCGGGCAGCGACTTCTCCCGGCTGTACAAGAAGATCGCCGCGGCCGGGCTGATGGGTCGCCGCCCCGGGTACTACACGGCCCGTATCGCGGCGGTCGCGGCCCTGTACGCCGGGGGCTGGGCCGCCTTCGTCCTCGTCGGGGACAGCTGGTGGACGCTGGCGGTCGCCGCCTTCCTCGCCCTGGTCTTCGGCCAGGTCGCGCTGGTCACCCATGACACGGCGCACCGCCAGGTCTTCCGGCTCCGCAAGGCCAGTGAGCGCTCCGGCCGCATAGCCGGGAACCTCGGCATCGGCATGGGATACGGGTGGTGGATGGACAAGCACACCCGCCACCACGCCAACCCCAACCACGCGGAACTCGACCCGGACGTGCTGCCCGACGTCCTCGTCTGGTCCCAGGACCAGGCGCGGGTGGCGAAGGGACTCCCCCGGCTGCTCGGGCGCTCGCAGGCGTTCCTGTTCTTCCCGCTGCTCACGCTGGAGGGCTTCAGCCTCCACGTGGCCGGCGTACGGGCGCTCGCCAACCGGACGCTCAAGAACCGGACCCTGGAGGGCACCCTCCTGTTCGCCCATTTCGCCGCCTACCTGGCCGCACTGTTCCTCGTGCTGCCGCCGGGCATGGCGATCGCCTTCCTGGCCGTGCACCAGTGCCTGTTCGGCGTCTACCTGGGATCGATCTTCGCCCCCAACCACAAGGGCATGCCGATCCTCACCGGCGACGAGCGCCCGGACTTCCTGCGGCGCCAGGTGCTGACCTCGCGCAACGTGCGCGGCGGCTGGTTCACGGACCTGATGCTCGGCGGGCTGAACTACCAGATCGAGCACCACCTGTTCCCGAGCATGCCCACCCCGCACCTGCGGCGTGCCCAGGTGATCGTCCGGGACTACTGCCGGGAGCTGGGCATCGGCTACCTGGAGACCGGCCTGATCACCTCGTACCGCCAGGCGCTCGCCAGCCTCCACCGGGCGGGCGCCCCGATCCGCGAGTCCCGCGGGTCCGCCGCCCCGGCCGGGGCCTAGGACGGCGCACACCCGGACGGGGCGGGCGGCCACGGGGCCGGGTGCGCCCACTGGACGCGGGCGGCGTCCAGGGCGCCGCGGTAGGCGGCGTACCCGTCCTCGTACGCCGCGCGGGAGGCCGGGCGCGGTTCCACCGTGCGACACGGCTGCGGCTGGGTCTCCGGGGCCTCGCCCAGGGAGCGCCGCGCCACCCGGACCGCGCCGAGCGCGCCCACCTCTCGCTCCACCGGGATGCGGACCGGCCGGCCCAGGACGTCGGCGAAGAGCTGCGCCCACGGGCCGGAACGGACCCCTCCGCCGCAGGCGGCGAGATCGCCGCCGAGACCGGCGGCCTCCAGGCAGTGCCGGGCGGCGTAGCCGATCGCCTCGCACACGGCCCGTACCGCGTCGGCGCGCGTGTGGGCCAGCGTGAGCCCGTCGAGCCGCCCCCGGGCGGCCGGGTCCACGAACGGGGCCCGCTCCCCCGCGCCGGAGAGGAACGGCAGCGCGGTGACGCCGTGCGCGCCCGGCGGGCTCCCGGCGAGCAGCGCGTCGAGGTCGCCCGTGGTCGCGCCGGTGAGCGCGAGGACCCATTCGAGGGCGGCCGTGCCGGCCATGGCGGGCATCGCACGCAGCCAGCGGTCCGGCTCCGGGGTGCACAGCCACATGCCGGCCGGTTCGGTGGAGCCGTCCGTACGAGCGCCGTCGGTCAGGACCTGGCAGGCGAGGGTGGTGCCGACGATGAGCAGCCCGTCGCCCACCTCGCGCACGCCGCTGCCGATGGCGCAGGCCGGCAGGTCGTACGGTCCCGCCGTGAGCGGCAGTCCCTCCGGGAGTCCGAGCAGCCGCGCCCCCTGGGCGTCGAGGGCGAGGACGGTTCCTGGCGGGGCCGGGTCGGGCAGCAGGTGCGCCTGGTCCGTGATGCCGCAGGCGGCGAGCGCCTCGGGTGCGTACGTACGGGTGACCGGATCGAGGAAGGGCAGGGTGGCGTCCGACGCGTCCACGCCGATCCGGCCGGTGAGACGCTGGGCGACGGCGTCGACGCAGTAGCCGGCGGTGGCCGCGCGCCGCAGGGTCTGCGGCTCGTGTTCCCGCAGGTGCGCGAGGAGCGGGGCGTGGCAGCCGGGGAACATGCCGGAGCCGGTGTGCTTGAAGACCTCCTGGACCGTGCCGTCCGCCAGCCAGCCCGCGACGCGGCCGGCGGCGCGTCCGTCCATCCAGGAGATGGCGGGGCGCACCGCGCGGCCGTCCGCGTCGCGCAGCCACAGGCCGTCGCCCTGGCCGGTGAGGGCCACGGCTGCGGGCGGCTCCGGCAGGGCGGCGGCGGTCTCCCGTACGACCTCGGCGACCGTGCGGACGACGTCGTCGAGGTCCTGTTCGACGCGCCCGCCGGACAGCCGCACGAGGCTGCTGCGGCGCGTGGCGGAGGTCAGAGGCGCCTCCTGGCCGTCGAAGGCGACGGCCTTGGTCACGGAGGTGCCGACGTCGACGCCGATGACGACGCTCACGGGCGCGCGGCCTCACGGCCGCGGACCGCGGGGTTGGCCGGGTGGGCGAGCCGCTCGCCGCGTACAAAACGGCCCGCCTCGGCGGCGGTGATCGCAGCGGCCCGGTGGGCGGTCTGCCGGGTGGCGCCGGCCAGGTGGGGGGCGGTGACCACGTTCGGGGCGTCGCGCAGCGGCCAGTCGGCGGGCGGGGGTTCGACGTCGTACACGTCGAGGGCGAGGGCGCCGAGGCGCCCGCTCCTGAGCAGGGCGGGCAGCGGGGCGTAGTCGAGGAGACCGCCGCGCGCGGAGTTGACCAGTACCGCGCCCTCGGGCAGGAGCTCCAGTGCGGCGGCGTCGATGAGGTGGTGGGTCTCGGGGGTGAGGCGGGCGTGCAGGCTCACCACGCTGCTGCGGCGCAGGAGTTCGTCGAGTGCGACCGGTTCCACGCCGTCGGCGCGGGCGGCGTCGGGGTCGGCGTAGGGGTCGGCGACCAGGACGTGGGAGCCGAAGGCGCGCAGGACGCGGGCGACGATGCGGCCGATGGCGCCGTAGCCGACGAGCCCGACGGTGGCGCCGTCGAGTTCGATGCCGCCCTCGTCGTAGGCGTAGAAGTCGCCGCGCCACGTGCCGCGCTTGAGCTCGGCGTCGGCGGTGGTGATGCGCCGCATGGCGGCGAGCATGAGGCCGACGGCGAACTCGGCGGCGGCGGGGGCGTTGCGGCCGGGCGCGAAGGCGACGGCGACGCCGTGCCGGGTGGCGGCGTCGAGGTCGACGTTGACGGGGCCGCCCCGGGAGACGGCGACCATGCGCAGGTCCGGGCAGGCGGTGAAGACCTTCTCGGTGAAGGGCGCCATCTGGGTCACGCAGATCTCGGCGCCGTCCAGCGCCTCGACGAGTTCCTCCTCCGTGCCGCTCGCCTCGTGGACGTCTCCGACGGGGCCGAAGGGCTCGTGGGGCCAGGGCAGGGTGAGTTCGGTGATCGCGGGGGCGGCCCCGAGTTCCTCGCGCAGGGCGGCGCGCAGGAGGTCGGGGCGTACGAAGTGGTCGCCGGCGGCGAGGATGCGCATGGGCGGGGCCCTTCTCGAATCGCGGTGGCGATGCGCGTCGGGCGTTGCCGCAGCGCCACTAACACTGGCGCTGATAGATTTAACATCATTGTTTTGAAGAAGCAACGGACCGGCGCGGCGCCGGGCCCGCGCGCCCGTCGCGCTTCAAGGGGAGAGACCGTCCATGTCAGCACGCCTGTTGCTCGTACGGCACGGAGAGACCGAGTGGCACGCGGAGAACCGGTACGCCGGCGTCTCCGACGTCGCGCTGACCGCGAAGGGGCTGCGGCAGGCGGAGGAGCTGGGGCAGTGGGCCGGGCGCCGGAGGGTCGACGCCGTGGCGTGTTCGCCGGTCAGCCGCGCCCGGCTGACCGCCCGGCCCGCCGCCGAAGTGCTGGGCGTGGAGCCCGAGGTCGTCGAGGGACTGCGCGAGGTCGACTTCGGCTGGGGCGAGGGCCGCACCATCGCGGAGATGGCCGCCGAGGACCCCGAGGCCGTACGGCGCTTCATGGAGGACGCCGAGCTGGGCGCCTTCCCCGGATCCGAGCCGCCGTCCGAGGCCGCGGCCCGCGCCTCGACCGCGCTGCGCGGACTGGCGCGCGAGCACGCGGGCGGCACCGTCCTGGTGGTGGCGCACAACACGCTGCTGCGCATGGCGCTGTGCGCGATGCTCTCCATCCCGGTCGGCCGCTACCGCCTGGTGTTCCCGCGGCTCGACAACGCGGCCGTGAGCGAGATCGAGGTGACGGACGCCGGCACCGCCCTGCGCTCCCTCAACGTCCCCACCTCGGCGACGCCCCACGGCGGTACGCGAAACTTGGGCACATGACGACGACCGGCGCGGAAGCCCGCAGGCAGATCATCACCGAGCACGTCCTGAAGCACGGCACAGCGAGCGGCGCCGAGCTGGCGGAGCTGACGCGCGTCAGCCTGATGACGGTCCACCGGGACCTGGACGAGCTGGCCAGGCGCGGGGTGCTGCGCCGCTTCCGGGGCGGGGTCTCCGCGCTGCCGTCGACCGTCTTCGAGTCGAATCTCGACTACCGCCTCGGCGTCAACACGGCCGAGAAGGAGGCCATCGCCAGGACCGCCGCGGAGCTGGTCGAGCCCGGCATGTCGGTGATGCTGGACGACTCCACGACCGCGCTCGCCCTGGCCTCACTGCTGGTGGACCACGCCCCGCTGACGGTGGTGACCAACGCCCGGCGGGTGATCGGCCTGTTCGCCGGCCACGAGGAGATACGCCTCATCTCGCTCGGCGGCGAGTACTCGCGCACCCACGACTCCTTCCTCGGCGTGCCCTGCCTGGAGGCCATAGAGGCGCTCTCGGTGGACATGGTGCTGGTGTCGACCTCCGCGATGGACGCCCGGATGACGTACCACCAGGAGCAGGACGTGGTGCTGGTCAAGCGGGCGATGCTGGCCTCCGGCACCCGCAAGGTGCTCCTGATGGACCGTACGAAGCTGGCCAGGACCGCGCTGCACCGGCTCGCCCCGGTCGGGGACTTCGACCACCTGGTGGTGGACGACGGGGTGGAACAGGACCTGTTGGCGGCTCTCGGGGAGCGCACGGACGTCCGGGTCGCGTCCGCCGCCTGACCGGATGCCGGCCGCGCGACGACAAGCCTCTTAAACTCTTGCGTGCTAATTTCACAGAGGTCATGATGCATCCCCGTCGCGGCTGACGTCCGCGGGCCATGGCACCTCACTGTGGAGGCACGAGCAATGAGCAGCACCGCCACATCCGCCGGGCGCGCCGGGGGGACCGTCTGGGACCGCGTCGGCATTCCCCGGCCCCTGCTCTTCGGGTTCGTCGGCGTCCTGATCTTCATGATCGGCGACGGGGTCGAGTCCGGCTTCATCGCACCGTTCATCGAGGGCAACGGCGCCGGCAGCGAGGTCCGCGCGAGTTACGTGATCACGGCGTACGGCGTCACCGTCATGCTCGCGTCCTGGCTTTCGGGCGCCCTGTCGGAACTGTGGGGCCCGCGACGGGTGATGCAGGCGGGGCTCGCCATCTGGATCGTCTTCGACATCCTCTTCCTCACGCTGGGCGCGGCGCGGGGCGACTACACCCTGATGCTGGTCTTCTACGGCCTGCGCGGCTTCGGCTACCCGCTCTTCGCCTTCTCGTTCCTCGTGTGGGTCACGGCCACCGCGCCGGTCGCCCGGCTCGGCGCGGCCGTCGGCTGGTTCTACTTCGCCTTCACCGGCGGCCTGCCCACCCTGGGCTCGCTGACCGCGTCCGTGACCAACCCCCTCTTCGGGAAGACCGGCACGCTGTGGGTCGCGCTCGCCCTGATCGCGATCGGCGGCGCCTTCTGCCTGCTCGGCGTACGCGAACGCACCGGGTACTCCCGGCTCGCGCCGCCCGGGGTCAAGCCGGTCCAGTCGCTGACGCGCAGCCTGTCCATCGCCTGGACCAACCCCAAGGTCGCCGTCGGCTGTGTGGTGCGGGTCATCAACACGGCCCCGCAGTTCGGGCTCTGGGTGATCCTGCCGGCCTTCTTCACCGACGAGATGGGCTTCAGCGACGGCGACTGGCTCCGGTTGCTGTCGATGATGTTCGCCACCAACATCTTCTTCAACCTGCTCTTCGGCCTGGTCAGCGACCGGATCGGCTGGCGCACCACCATCGGCTGGTTCGGCGCGGTGGGCTGCGCGGTGAGCGTGCTGGCCCTGTACTTCGTACCGAAGCTGCTGACGGACGACTACTGGGTCGCGGTCGGCGTCGGCATGGTCTACGGCGCCACGCTCGCCGGGTTCGTCCCGATCTCCGCCCTGATGCCGTCGTTGGCCCCGGAGAACAAGGGCGGCGCGATGGCGCTGCTGAACCTCGGCGCGGGCGGCGCGGCCTTCGTGGGGCCGGCGATCGTCTCGCTGTTCCTCGGGCCGCTGGGCCGGGACGGCGTCGTCCTGATCTTCGCCGGCCTGTACGTCGTCGCCGCGCTCCTCACGCTCTTCCTGCGCCTCCCGAGGGCTTCGGAGGTGGCCATCGAGCAGGGCAAGTCGCTCCAGGAGGCCGCCGTACCGGTCGCGGCCCGCGCCACCACCTGAGCCCCGCTCCCCGTACCCCGCGCACGGAAGGACCCGTCCCCCTCATGAACCCCACCGCCGGCGCCGCCCGCTCCCCCGTCCCCGTCGTGGCCGGCGTCGACGTGGCCACCGCCGCGGTCAGAGTGGTGTGCGCCGACGCCACCGGGCGGGTTCTCTCCGAAGGACGGGCGCCGCTCCCGCGGCCGGTGCGCGGCGCGGGCGGCCACAGCGAGCAGGACGCCCGCGCGTGGTGGCCGGCGGCCGCCGCCGCCCTGCGGGAGGCCACCGGCGCGCTGCCGGGCGGCGGGCACGAGGTGGTGGCCGTCGCGGTCTGCGCCACCTCGGGCACCCTGGTCCTCGCGAGCCCCGACGGGGACCCGGTGGGGCCTGCGCTGATGTACGACGACCGGCGGGCAGCCGACCTCAACGCCAAGGCGCAGGAACTGGGCGCGCGCCGCTGGCGGGCACTGGGCCTGGCCGTCGGCCCGACGGCGGCGCTGGGCAGGTTCGTCTGGTACGCGAACCGGGCGCTCCCGGGACAGGTCGTGCTGCACACGCCGGACCTGCTCGGCCGCAAGCTGACCGGGCACCCGGTCGCCGCGGACTGGAGCCACGCGCTGAAGACCGGCTACGACCCCCGGGCGGGCGAGTGGGCCGGCGAGGTCTTCGACGCCTTCGGCGTCTCCCCCGGCCTGCTGCCCGCCGTACGGCCGCCCGGCACCGAGGTGGGCACGGTCTGCGCGCGGGCGGCGGCGGAGACCGGCCTGCCCGCCGGCTGCCGGGTCCGGCTCGGGATGACGGACGGGTGCGCGGGCCAGATCGCCACCGGCGCCGTGGAGCCGGGCCGGTTCGTCGGCGTGCTGGGGACGACGTACGTACTCAAGGGGGTCACCCGCGAGCTGGTCACCGACCCGTCGGGCGCCCTCTACAGCCATCGCCATCCCGACGGCTGGTGGCTGCCCGGCGGCGCCTCGAACACCGGCGGCGAGGCTCTGGCCGCCGTGGACCCGGGCCGGCTGCCCGCCCTGGACGCGGCGGCGGACGCCCGCGGTCCGGCGTCGTGCCTGAACTATCCGCTGCGCAGGGAGGGCGAGCGGTTCCCGTTCGTCTCCGGTGACGCGCGGGGTTTCCTGACCGGTACGCCGCAGGACGAGGCCGACGGGCACCGGGCCGCGCTGGAGGGCGTCGCCTTCCTGGAGCGCCTCGCGGTCGAACGCGTCCAGGCGCTGGGCGTCGAGGTGCGGGGACCGTTGCACGCGGCGGGCGGCGGCAGCCGCAGCGACCTGTGGAACCGCATCCGCGCCACCGTCCTGGGCAAGCCGCTGCGCGTCGCCGAGCGGGCGGAGACGGCCTTCGGCGCGGCCCTGCTCGCCGCCGCCGGAACGCTCCACCCGGACCTGACCGCCGGCGCGGCGGCGATGACGGCGGCCGGCCGCGCGGTCGAGCCGGTGGAACGCGAGCGGGCGGCGCTGGAGGAGTCGTACGGGCGCTTCGTCGCGCAGTTGCGGGCGCGGGGCTGGCTGGACGCGGGGGGAGCGGCCCCGCTCACTCTTCGGCGTAGCGGGTGAGGAGTACGCCGTTGTCGAACACGCGGGTCTCCAGGAGTCGCAGGCCCACCATGGCGTCCGACGGGGAGAACAGGGGCTTGCCCCTCCCGATGAGGACCGGATGGATGTAGACGCGGTACTCGTCGACCAGCCCCTGGCGCATGAACGCCGCGGCGAGACCGGCGCCGCTGAGCGTCATGTCCCCGCCGGGTTGCTCCTTGAGGGCCCTGATCGCGTCGGGGTCGACCTCCCGCACGATGGTGGTGTTCCAGTCGGCCCGCTGCATCGTCCGGGAGAACGCGTACTTCGGCATGTCCCGCCAGATACGGGCGAACTCGGCCATCGTCCCGGCGTTCTGGGGGTCCTCGTCGGCGGTCGGCCAGAAGTCCGCCATGAGTTCGTGCGTGACCCGCCCGCTCAGGAAGGCGCTCATCCCGCGGAGCTCGTCGTTGAAGTGCTGGTGCAGTTCCTCGTCGACCCGGTGCCAGTCGATCTGGCGTTCGGGCCCCTCGATGTAGCCGTCGAGGGACATCCCCGCCATCAGAATGATCTTCCTCATCGCAGTCCTCGCCGGGTTGCCAGGGCCCGCAGATGCGGACAGCGTGAGGTGCGGGGACCCTGTAGGGGTGGGGGCGACCAGCTAGGAGGCTAGCCGATGTCCATGATGGACAAGCTCAAGCAGATGATGAAGGGCCACGAGTCGCAGGCCGGGAAGGGCATCGACAAGGCGGGCGACGCCGTCGACGACCGGACCCAGGGCAAGTACAGCCGCCACGTCGACACGGGCCAGGAGAAGCTGAGGGACGAGCTCGGCGGGGACCGGGGCACGGGCCCGCAGGACCGGCCGCCGCAGCCCTGACCGATCAGCGGTCCGATGAGGGCGGGACAGATCTCTGTCCCGCCCTCACGGCGTGTCGCCTTCGCCCCCGGCGGGCAGGTGGACGACCACCAGGGCCACCCCCGCGAGGACGAAGTTCCTGGTGGCGGCCTCCAGCCCGTTCCAGCTCTCGGACTGCCACATGGCGAACCACTCGCCCCCGATCGCGATGAACCCCGCGCCGAAGAGCAGCAGCACCATGAGCAGGCCCAGGCCGCTCGTTCGCCGCGCCCGGCCGAACCCGCCACCGCGCAGGGCGGCGGCCCACTGGACGGTCGCCGCGATCAGCACGAGGGCGGCGACGGTCTCCCAGACGATGATGGCGACGTACGCGGCGTCCTGGAGCGTGCGCGATTCGACGGCCCGCCACATGAGGTCCTCGTCCTTGAACGTGGTGTCCATGGCCAGGACGTGCCGCACGAACTCCTGGTTCGTGCCGAAGTCGGTGATGTTACCGAAGGCCACGAGCGCCATGTAGAGCGCGACCGTGGCGACGAGCCCGGTGGCGGCGAGCGCGAGCGCGGGGCGTGAGCGCGGGTTCCTGACGGTCATGTGCACCTCTTTGCAAGGGAGTTGGCGTTCGGTCGTCCTTCCGAGTGTCCATGATCCCGCGCGGCCGCACACGTGTCCGGACCCTGGCAGTTATGACCTGTGCACGTCATACTTCCCGGGCCGGCCGGGCGGTCGGCGACGGCCGACCGAGGGGGACCAGGCACATGAGCGTGGACCGGCGCACCTTTCTCGCGGGAGCGGCGGCGGTCTCCGCGACCGCCCTGCTCGCGACACCACGAGCCGCCGCGGCGACGCGGACCCTGTCCGTGCAGGACTGGATGGCGGGCCTGGGCGACTCCACGCCATTGCAGCGGCTGACGATCCCCGGCACCCACGACTCCGGCGCGCGCGTCGGCGGCCCGTGGGTGGCGTGCCAGAACACCTCGGTGGCCGAACAGCTGCTCAGCGGCGTCCGCTTCCTCGACGTGCGCTGCCGGGTCACCGGCGACTCCTTCGCCGTCCATCACGGCGCTTACTACCAGAACCTCATGTTCGGCGACATCCTCATCGCCTGCCGGGACTTCCTGCGGGCCCGCCCCTCCGAGACGGTCCTGATGCGCGTCAAGCAGGAGTACTCGGAGGCGGCGGACGCCGAGTTCCGCCGGATCTTCGACATCTATCTGGACGCCAAGGGCTGGCGGCCACTCTTTCGGATCGACGCGGGACTGCCGACGCTGGGGCAGGCCCGCGGCCGCGTCGTCCTGCTGGCCGACAACGGCGGACTGCCCGGCGTCCGGTACGGGGACCCGGCGCTCTTCGACGTACAGGACGACTACATGGCCGAGCCGGGCGCCAAGTACCCGAAGATCGAGGCCCACTTCCGCAAGGCCGCGCAGCAGCCCGGCAAGCTGTTCCTGAACTACGTGAGCACGTCGGCCCTGCTGCCGCCCCGGTGGAACTCCGACCGGCTCAATCCGCGGGTGCACGGCTTCCTCGACGGGGCCGAGGCGCGCGGGTGGACGGGTCTCGGGGTGGTCCCGATGGACTTCCCCAACACGCGCCCGGGGCTGGTGGAGTCGTTGATCCGGCACAACGGCGGGGTGACCGCCGCGCAGGGCCACCCGGGTGAGACGAGGCGTCAGGTCCTGGACTGGGCGGGCCGGGCCCGCTAGACCAGCGGATGACCATGCCTCTTCCGCGTGGCGGCGCAGCGGCCACGTTCACCGATCCGAGCGTCCCGCCGGCGCGTGCCGCCGCGACCGCCCGGTTCGGAGCGTCACGATGCACTCGACCCGCAGTACGCCCACACAGCGCGCACGGTCCCCACGGATCGGACGGCCCGCACAGCCCGTCGCGGGACGGTCGCGCAGACCCGCGGCGGCCGCCCTCGTCGGCGCGGCCCTGCTGTACAACGGCTGGCTGCTGGAGCTGTGGCTGCCGACGGGTCTGGACTACCGGCACGCGTACGTGAGCGAGCTGTTCGCGGCGGACCAGCCCTTCAGGGCGCTGTTCGGCGGTATGGAGATCGCGTGCGCCGCGCTCGTGATGGCGGGGGCTCTCCTGGCACGCGACCTGCTGCCGGGGGCCGCCGCCCGGTCCGGCTGGTGGGCCCTGTGCGGGTTCGGGGCGTCGTCGCTGGCCGACGTCATGCTGCCGATGGGCTGCGCCCCCTCCCTGGAACCGGCGTGCGAGGCCGTGCACCCGTGGCACACCGTCACGAGCGGGCTGGTGCACTTCTTCCTCTTCGCCTCCATGGCGCTGTTCTGCGCGGCGGCGGCCGCCGATCCGTCGCGCGCGCCCCTGGTCCGCCGCTGGGGCCCGCGTCTGCTCGCCGGAGCGCTCGTGTCGGCCGTCGTCACCGTCGGCCCGCTGATCGGCCACCCCGGCTGGCACGGCCTGCCGCAACGCGCGCACGTCCTCCTGGTCGGGCTGTGGTTCACCCTGCTGGCCCGTGAACTCCTCGCGACCGGCGGCACCGGGCTCGAGCCTCGCCGGGCCGCGGGACCGCTGCCGGGAATGGCGCCGCCCCCTCTTCCCGAGAACCGGCCCGCCGACCGCACCCCCTGAGCCGCCGCCCACCGGAGGAAGGGGAAGCGCCGCGTGGCATCCGTACTCGCCGTGCTGTTCGCCGTGCTCGCGGCGGTGGGCAACGCCACCGGCACGGTGCTCCAGCGGATCGCCGCGCGACGGGTTCCCCCGGGGGACGCCTTCAGCTTCCGGCTCATCCCGCACCTGGTGCACAGCGCGGCGTGGCTCGGCGGGATCGCCGTCATCGTCGTGGCAGCCGCCTGCCAGGCGCTGGCCCTGACGGTGGGTTCGATGTCGCTCGTCCAGCCCATCCTGGTGAGCGAACTGCCCTTCACCCTCCTGATCGCCTGCATGGTCTCCCGGCGACGACTACCCGCGGCCGGCTGGGCGGCGGCAGGGATGATCGCCTTCGGTCTCGGCCTGGCACTGGCCGCGGCGTCGCCGTACGAACGCCAGTCCGAGGTCGCGCCGGTCGTGTGGGTGGTGACGCTGCTGACGACGGGCGGCGTCATGACCCTGTGCGTACTGGCCGCCCTGGCGCGGCCGCGCGGCATGGCACGGGCGGCCCTGTTCAGCTCGGCGTCCGCCGTCGGATACGCCCTGACGGCCACGCTGATGAAGTTCTCCACCACTACGTTCGAACAGCACGGGTTCGGCGCCTTCGTGGCCTGCTGGCAGACGTACGGCTTCGTGGCGTCGGGCGCCTGCGCACTGTTCCTGCTGGCCAACGCCATGGAGTCCGGGCCCCTTGTGGCCTCCCAGCCGGCGCTCACGCTGGGAGAGGCACTGGTCAGCGTGGCTCTCGGGATGCTGGTGTACGGCGACGAGGTGCGCACGGGGTGGTGGCTGGTGCCGGAGGGCATCGGTGCGGTGCTGGTCACCTGGGGCGTGGTGTTGCTGCCCAGGGTGCGGACGGAGGAAGACGACGAGGACGTGCCCGCCGCCTGACGGCCGGAACCCCCCTTCTGCCCGGCCCGGATGGCGCAATTGGCATGTATGCCCCTTTGATGGATCAAAGCGTGCGTCCAGGCGGCGCACGGCAACCGACGGTGTGTGCCACCGGAAGTACGGCGAACGGAGCCGCGCCATGACAACCGACCCGACAACGTCCTCCACGCCCGGCAACGACGACCGCTCCCAGCCGCCCGACGACGCGGCGGCGTACGCGGCCGCCGCCTACGCGGCCGCCAAGGAAGAGGCCGCCGCACGGGCGGCCGCCGCGAACGACGCCGCCGCACGCGCGCCCCGGCCGAACGAGACCGGCCCGCGCGTGGCCCCGGCGAGCGGCGCCGCGCCCGTGGCTCCCGCAGCCGCCCCCGCCGCGCCCCCGCCTCCCGCAGCCGCTCCCGCCGCGCGCACGATCCCGGCGAGCGAGACCGGCCGCGTGACCCCGGCGAGCGACGCCGCCGCGCCCAGGACTCCCCCTGCCGAGCCCGCTCGCACGACCCCGGCGGGCAACGCCGCCGCACCCATGGTTCCCGCAGCCGACAACGCCGCGCGCACCACTGCGGCGAGCGGGAGCGGCCCGCGCACGACCCCGGCGAGCGAGAGCGGCGCGCGCCCGGTTCCCGCGGGCGAGGACGCCCCGCGCACGACGCCGGCGAGCGACCCCGCCGCGCGGGCGAACGCCCTCCTGGAGGACGCCGCGCGGGTGTCCGCCGCGAAGGCGACGGCCGCCGAGATGGCCGCCTCGGACGCCGTGGCGCAGGACCCGGACTCCGCCGAGGAGCCCATACGGACTCTGCTGTGGACCGCTGCGACCTGCCGGCCGCTCGAGGAGGTCGCCGCGCTGGTGAGCCTCCTGCGGCACACCGGGGAGCTGAACAGGCCCGTCGACGAGGCCCTGCGCGCCGCGGCCGTGGCGCGGCCCTTGGACGAGGTACGCCAACTGGTCGCCATGCTCCACGAGTCGGGGCACGAGGTGGCCGAGGCCGACACCACGCTGCGCGCCGCTGCCGTGGGAAGGCCCATCGAGGAGGTGGCGCAGCTGGTGAGCATCCTCGGCCACGAGGAAGGCGACCACCACCGCCCGCCGGCCGGGGAGCCGGCCGCCGCCCGCAAGGACCAGGCCGGCGCCGCGGCCGTGACGCCGCCGTCCGGCACCGGGGAGGCGGGCCGCAGGCCTGCCCTCGGCGACGAGCGGCCGGGCGGCCGCACGGCGTGGCCGACCGCCGCCGCCCCGCGCGGCGTCGTCCCTTCCGTCGGCGACGCGCTCGCCGACGGCGCGCCCTCGACGGCCCTGCGTTCCGTGCTGCGATGGCCCGCGGCGGTCCTCCTGTTCGCCTGCGGCGTCATCCACCTGCCGACGGACTTCGCGCACCTGCGGTCCGGCGGTTACGGGGAGGCCCTCGCCCTCGCCGTCACCGCGCTCTGCCTGGTGTTCGGTGTGTGGCTGGCCGTACGGGACACCACACGCGTCTGGGCGGCGAGCGCCGGGACCGCGATCGGCATCGTGGCCCTGCACGCACTGGCGAGCGTGGGCACCGTGGACCTGCTGGACAGCAGCCTGGGCGAGTCCTTCGCGTGGGCGGAGGCGGCGGCGGTGTCCTGTGCGGCGGTCGGCGCGCTCCTCGCCGGTTCGGCCCTGCTGCGCCGCCAGAAGGAACCGGACGCGACGAACGGCGTCTGACGCGCCACCAGTACGGCGGCCGGGGCCCGCTGCCCCCGCACCGCACCACCCCGGAGGGCGGCCCTGTCCCGGCCGCCCTCCGCGGTGTTCACCCCCGCCGGCCGGCGCGCACGCGTCGGCCTGCGGGTGGCCGGACGGACCGAAGGCGCTGGGCGTGGACCGCTCACCCCGCAGGCCGTCCGTAACCTCCCGCGCCGGTCCCGCACCACTCGAATGCGGTGATCAGGAAAGACGTGAAGCGGGCATATCAGGCGGCATATGAACAGTCACCAGCCTGAGCTCCGCGCCGCCGTCCGGCGTCTGGGACGCCGTCATTTCCTCACCCTCACCGCGGCCGCCGCCGCGCTCGCCCTCGCCACCGACCTGCCGGCGGCCGGTGCGGCGAGCGTCGCGGAACTCGACCCCCGGAAGATCACCGAGAACCCGTTCACCCTCGGTGTCGCCTCCGGGGACCCGCTGCCCGACAGCGTGCTGCTGTGGACCCGGCTGGCCCCGCGCCCCCTCGAAGCCGACAGCGGCCTGCCCGAGCAGCGGGTGGTGGTCACCTGGGAAGTCGCCCACGACGAGGCGTTCCTGCGCAAGGTGCGGAGCGGCACCGTCACCGCGCATCCCGAGTTCGACCACACCCTGCATGTGGAGGTCGACGGCCTGGCCCCCGACCGTCCGTACTACTACCGCTTCCGCACCGGCACCTGGGCCAGCCCCACCGGCCGCACGCGGACCGCGCCCGCCCGGGGCGCCGCGAAGTCGCGGCTGAAGGTGGCCGCCGTGGCCTGCCAGGCGTACCACCACGGCTACTACACGGCTCACCGGCACCTGGCCGGTGAGGACGTGGACCTGGTGGTCCATCTCGGCGACTACCTCTACGAGTACGCCGTCGACGGCGCCGGCGGTGCACGCGCCTACGCCGACCGGCAACTGCCCGCCCACTTCGACCGCGAGGCAAGGACACTCGCGGACTACCGGCTGCGGTACGCCCTCTACAAGTCCGACCCGGACCTCATCGCCGCGCACGCCGCTCATCCGTTCGTCGTCACGTGGGACGACCACGAGACGGAGAACAACTACGCGGACGACACGTCGGAGAACAACGTGCCGCCCGAGGAGTTCCTGCTCCGGCGCGCCGCCGCCTACCGCGCGTACTGGGAGAACCAGCCGCTGCGCTCCCCGCAGCGGCCGGACAGGGCCGACATGCGGCTCTACCGGCGGCTGCGCTTCGGGCGGCTCGCGCAGTTCGACGTGCTCGACACCCGGCAGTACCGCTCGCCGCGGGCCTACGGGGGCGGCTGGCACAAGCCGGGCCCGGAGGCCGAGGTCGCCTCGCGCACCATGACCGGCGCGGCGCAGGAGCGGTGGCTGCTCGACGGCTGGGAGGGCGCTGGAGCGACCTGGAACGTCGTACCGCAGCAGGTGACGTTCGCGCGGCGGCGCGATGTTCCTACCGCCGACTACAAGATCTCCATGGACGCCTGGGACGGCTACCCCGCCGCGCGGAAGCGGTTCCTCGACGGCGCCGAGGCGGCCGGTGTCGAGAACCTGCTGGTGCTGGCCGGGGACGCCCATGTCGGGTACGGCTTCGACCTGAAGAAGGACTTCGACGACCCGGCCTCGCGCACGGTCGGCACCGAGATCTCGACCACGTCGCTCTCCAGCGGCAAGGACGGATCCGACCGGCCGGACAACTTCGACAGCCTCGTCCGGGCCAATCCGCACCTGAAGTTCTACAACGGCCGACGCGGATACACCGTCATCACCCTGGAAGCGGAGCGGGCCCGTGCGGACTTCCGGACGGTCTCGGAGGTCACCCGGCCGGGCGGGGCCCTCACCACGGCCGCCTCGTTCGTCACCGAGGCCGGCCGGCCGGGTCTCGTCCCGGCGTGAGTGCGTTCCGCCCCGGCGGACTGCGGCTCCGGTCAGTTATCCCTCCCGTCCCGCGGGTACCCCTCAGCCGTGACGGCCCGCGGGTCGTCGAGGGCCGCAGACACCGAGGAACGAGGTGTGCGCAATGAGTGAGAAGGAATCACGGCATCCGGACCGCGAGCCCCGGCCGCGCACGGAGAAGGGCCCTGGCGCCCACTCCGGAGCCGAGCACCAGGCGCAGGAGCGGGTGGTGCCGGGCACGGCGAGCGCCCAGGAGGGCTATCCGGCCAAGGGCGGCACGGCGGACGGCGAAAGCCTCGCCGGTGTCAAGTCGTCCGGCGAGGAATCCGGCGCGCGGCGGTCCGGCGAGGGCGGTGTCACGGACACACCCGCCCGTCGCAAGCGGCACAGCTGACGAGGGAGAGGACGAAGGCGTGATCACTGAGGACCATGTCCGCGAACTGCTGCGCTCGCGCGTGGCCGAGCCGACGCTGGTCGTCGTCGAGGGCCGCGCCCGGGTCGTTCCGGCGGCCGATCTGGAGTCGGACGCCTACCGGGGCGCGATCGAGGTGGTGTCCGCCGAGGACCTCGCCCGGCGCCTCGACAGCACGGACCCGTCCGACCAGGACATCTCGGCGGTGGCGAGCGGACTGAACACGTCGGTCGCGGAACTCGGCGGCTGAGCCGCCCGGTCCTCCCCACCCCTGCTCCGGACACACCGCCGTCCCGGGACCCGTCACCCGTGTGGAGTGCCTGGGACGGCCCCCGGCGCGCCCCCGCGTTCCACTGGAGGCGGCAGCGCATGTACCGGAACCGTGCATGGAGTGGTGTGACCATGGTCCAGATTTCGATCGTCGTGCCGTGCTACAACGAGAGCGAGGTGCTCGCGGCCTTCCACCGGGCCCTGATCGCCGCTCTCGAACCGACCGGCTCGACCTTCGAGGTCTGCTACGTCGACGACGGCAGCGGCGACGAGACCATAGCCGTGGTCAAGGACCTCGCCGCCGCCGATTCCCGCGTGCGCTACACGTCATTCAGCCGGAACTTCGGCAAGGAATCCGCGATGCTGGCGGGCATGCGCATGTCCCGGGGCTCCGCGGTCGTCCTCATGGACGCCGACCTCCAGCACCCGCCCGAGTTCGTCCCCCGCATGCTGGAGCTGCACCAGCACGGGTACGACCAGGTCGTCGCCCAGCGCGACCGCGCGCACGAGGGGGTTCTGCGGACGGCGCTGTGCCGCGCGTACTACCGGCTCGTACGCCGCTGCATGAACGTCGAGATCGTGAACGGGGCGGGCGATTTCCGGCTCCTGTCGCGCCGGGCCGTGGACGCGCTGCTGGCCCTTCCGGAGAACAACCGCTTCTCCAAGGGACTGTTCTCCTGGATCGGCTTCGACACGGTCAGCTTCACGTACGAGAACGTCCGGCGGGCCGCCGGGCAGTCCAAGTGGAGCGGGCGCCACCTGCTGAACTACGGCATCGACGGGCTCATCTCCTTCAACAGCCGTCCCCTGCGCCTCGCCATTCACACCGGTCTCTGGCTCTTCCTGTCCGCCCTGGTGTACGCGCTGTGGATCATCGCGAACGTCGTGCTGGACGGTGTGGAGACCCCCGGTTACGCCACGCTGATCACCGCCGTCGTGGCGCTCAGCGGGATCCAGCTCGCCACGCTCGGTGTCATCGGCGAGTACGTGGGCCGCATCTACGACGAGTCGAAGCGCCGTCCGCACTACGTGGTCCGCGAGACCGACGAGACGGCCACGGTGCTGGGGTCCGGCCTCTCGCTGGAGCCCGCCGTACAGACCCGGCCGGAGGCGTGAACGCCCGGGGCCTGCGCCAGTTCGCCGCCTTCGCCGCGATCGGCGTCGTCAACACGGCCGTCTACTACGCCGTGTACGCCTCGCTGAACATCTGGCTGCCCTACCTGGCGGCCCACGGTGTGGGCTACGCGGTGAGCGTCGTCGGCTCGTTCCTGCTCAACTCGTACGTCACCCTCCGCACGAAGCCGACCTGGCGGGCTTTCCTGCGCTATCCCCTGTCGGGCGCGGTCAACGTCGTCGGCAGCGGCATCCTGCTCTACGTCGCCGTGAGCGGGTTCGGCCTGCCCGAGAACCTCTCCGCGCTCGCCGCCGGCGTCCTCGTCACCCCGCTGTCCTTCCTGCTGGCGCGGTGGGCCATCACGTCCGGCGCGGCCGCCACCCGCAACCGGGCGGCGGGCGCGCCGCCGCCGGGGGCGGACGCGCGGGTCACGGAAGCCGAGTCGAGTAAGTGACCCGGTCCAGGCCGTAGTAGTCCGCGACGCAGCCCGCCGGCCAGGTGTGGCGCCCCTTGCCGCCGAACGGCTCCAGCGTCCCGGCGACCGACAGCGGTGTGTACGGGGCCGACGCCGCGCCCTTCGCCGCCTCTGCGCGCAGGAACCGGTCCTGGCGGTCCCACTTCTGCGCCCGTACGCGCATGTCCTGGCCCAGGTCGTGCAGCGGGACGGCGAGCCCGCAGACGGCCACGGCGCAGACCACGCCGGCCGCCGCCGTCGCCATGCCCGTACGCCGTTCGCGCCGTCGCAGCGCACGGCCGAGGAAGGCGCCGGCGCCCACCAGGAGCAGGACGTAGAGGAGCAGGTAGTCGTTCCAGGTCCGCTGGGCGGTCATCACGCGGGCGCCGAAGACGGGGTAGGTGATGACGGTGCAGAGGTAGCCCGAGACGAGGAAGGCGAGGGCGCCGAACGACGTCCACAGCAGCGGCCGGACGGGGAGCAGGACGGGGGGGCCTGCCGCCCGGCCGCGCGCGAGCAGCCCGAGCAGCACTCCGGCCGCGAGGGCGCCGGCGTACTGCCAGGTGGTGAGGACGGTCTCCAGGATGTGCGCGTAGCCGCGCGCCGACGCGATCAGCGACTCGGGGGCGAGCATCGAGGTGCTTTCGAGACCGAACCTTTCGCGCCGCCTGCGACCGCCGGGCGAGGTCATCAGGACGAGCGTGCCGATGCCGATTCCGGCCATGCCGGCCAGCGACCACCAGCGGGCGGCGGCGCGGGCCCGCTCGGTGAAGATCCAGCGCCCGAGCAGTACCACGGCCGCCAGCACGACCAGGCAGACCACCGACGCCTCTTCCGACAGCGTGCCCATGAAGACGCCGGAGACGAAGACGACGGCCAGGGCGGCGATCCTGCCCCGGCGGCCGCGGGCCGCCAGGAGCGGGAGGGCGGCGGCGCACGCCAGCACGGGAGCGAGCGTGTGCGAGACGGAGGCGGCGGGCCAGTAGAACGTCTTGTACGTGTTGGGTGTGGCGAAGAGGAAGACCGCCGTGGTCATGGCGGCCACGAGCAGCGGGACGCCCCGGGGCGCCGTCCGTCCGGACCTGCGCAGCACGCAAAGCGTCAGCGCCCACAGCACGCCGAGCACGACCGCGCCGCTGACCAGGGCGAACCACTGGTGTCCTGCGACGGGGAACTGCGCGTACATCCCGACGAGCAGGCCGTTGCCCACGCGGCCGTTGTCCATGACGTAGAACTTCTCGACCATTCCCCAGACACCGAGGTCGCGCACCTTGGGCAGGAAGCACCACTCGTCCGCGCTGGGGCGCACATGGCGGCCGAGCCACGCTCCGGCCACGAGCAGTCCGAGCGGCAGCAGGCACAGGGCCGTCGTCCAGACGCCGGTCCGCGAGCGGAGCAGACGGTGCTTTCCGCTCCCCCGCCCCGGGCCGCCGCCGCCCGGTACCGGTTCGCGCGGGAGGGCAACGCCCGGTGCAGCCGTCACAAGGTCTCCTCTTCACCGCCGGTTCCGACTCCGTAGCGGAACCTTGTCCACCGCTCGGCATCGTCACCGGCGGCGTCTCGTCCGGGCGGAAGCCCACGCCGCCGGGCGGCCCGTTTGCGCCCAATGGAGCAACCCGCGATACGGCGTACGCGTGTGCGAGGCGGCTCCGGTCGGCGAAGATGTGGCTGTCACCCGTTCGTCAGAGCCAGCGAGGAGCGTCAGCGCAGATGCCCACTTCCGGTCCCGGTGCACGGCCGCCGACGATCGCCGACGTCGCCAAGGCCGCCGCGGTGTCGCGGACGACCGTCTCGCACGCCCTCAACGGGCTCGGCAAGGTCGACCCCCGCACCCGCGAACGCATCAAGCAGGTCGCGGGCGAGCTGGGTTACCGGCCGAACCTCCGGGCCCAGCGGCTGCGCCGGGGGCAGGCGAAGGCCATCGCGCTCGCCTCGTCGATGCCCTTCGCGGTGGCCGGCGGGCCGTCCCGGCTCGGCTTCTACATGGAGGTCGCCGCGGCCGCCGCCGAGCGGGCGCTCGTACACGACTACGCCCTCGTCCTCGTGCCGCCCGTGCAGTCGGGTTCGGCGCTGTACTCCCTGGACATCGACGGCGCCATCGTCGTGGAACCCGACGCGGACGACATGGCCGTGGCCCAGTTGCGGGAGCGGCACCTGCCGTACGTGGCGCTCGGCCGCCCCGTGGCGCCCGGCGACGACGCCCCGTACGTCGATCTGCGCGGCGGCCTCGTCGTCGATCTGCTCCTGGCGCACCTGCGGGAGCAGGGGGCGCGCCGGCCGGCCCTGATCATCGGCGCCGGCTCCCGCCATTCCGCGGTCGACGCCCGCGCCGCGTACGAGCGCGCCGCCGCCGGGCAGGGGTGGACCCCGCTCGTCGCGACGGCCCCGGAGGAGGGCGGCGAGCAGGCGGGTTACGACCGCTGCGCCGCCCTGCTGGCCGAGCACCCCGAGACCGACGCGGTCTGCGCGCTGGTGGACGCCTTCGCGGTGGGCGCGGTACGGGCGATCCGGGACAGCGGCCGGCGGATCCCCGAGGACGTCATGGTCGTGACGCGGTACGACGGTCTGCGGGCCCGGACCTGCGAACCGCCGCTGACCGCCGTCGAGCTGCACCTCGACCGGGCCGCCGCGGACGCGGTGGAGCTGCTGCTCGCCCGGCTGGGCGGCGCGCCGCAACCGGCGGACGCGGCCGCCCCGGCGGTCGCGACGGCGCCCGAGCCCCGCGTCGTCCCCCGTGCCTCGTCCCTGCGCGTCACGGCGCCAGCATGAGCACCGCCCCGGAGACGAGGGCGAAGACCAGCACGAACAGGCGCATCCGCCGGGCGTCGAAGCGGTGGTGCACCAGACGGCTCAACCAGGCCCCCGCCGCCAGCGCGGGCAGCAACAGGGCCGCCCAGCCCAGTTGCACGGGACTCCCCTGCCCGGTCGCGAACAGCAGGGTTAGCGAGGCGACTTCGCCCACCAGGAAGCACACCGCCACCGTCGAGCGCAGCTCGGCGGGCGGCCGGTGCTGGTAGACCAGGGCGAGAGGCGGCCCGCCGACTCCTGTCGCCGTCTCCGTGAGGCCGGTGACGGCCCCGGCGGCGACGTAGGCCCCGCGCCCGGGCGTGAACGCCGGGGCCGCCAGGCTCACCACCGCCGCCAGGACGGTCGCCGCCCCGACGAACAGGCCGAGGCGGTGGTCCGGGACGACCCACAGCAGCACCAGCCCGCCGGGTGTGGCCGCCAGCCGCGCTGCGGTGATCCAGCCCGCGCCGCGCAGATCGAGGGAGTCCCGTTCGCGCCACGCGACGTACAGGTTGAGCGGGATCATCGACGCGAGCACGAAGACCGGGACCAGCGCCGGATCGAGGAGCCCCGCCACCGGCGCGACGATCAGCGCGAAGCCCAGGCCGCTGCTGCCCTGGACGAACGCGGCGACGGCGACCGTCGCCGCGAGGACCGCCAGCGTCTGCGCGCTCACCGTGCTGTGCTCCGCTCCGCCCCGGCGCGCCGCGCGGCCGTCGACGTGGGGTGGACCCGGGTCACGGGGGCCCGCAGCACGACGTCCCGGCTCAGTTCGGCGGCCCGCCGCACCAGCGCCGGACCGTCCCAGTCCAGCGGCATGCCGCGCCACAGACGCAGGCGGCCGGCGACGAAGACGGCGGTGATCTGGTCGCGGTTGCCCCGCCGTACGAGCTCCCACGGGAGGTCCCACGACAGCCGCATCTCGGGGCCGCTCACATCGACGAGCAGGAAGTCGGCGGCGGCTCCCACCTCCGTGCGGCCGGTACGCGTGCCGAGCCCGACGGCGTCCGCGCCTCCCCGGCCCGCGTGGTCCAGCCAGGTCCAGCCGGCGCCGCATGAGGAGTCGCCGGTGGACAGGCCGTACGCGAGCCGCTGGGCGAACTCGGCGGCCTCGGTCAGCCGGAAGGCGTCGCCCCGGGTGCCGTCGGTGCCGAGGCCGAACCGGATCCCGCGTTCGGCCATGGTGGTGGCCGGGGCCACCGCGTTGCCCTTCCAGGCGCTGGCGACGGGGTTGTAACTCACCGCGGCGCCCGAGTCGGCGAGCAGTGTCAGTTCCCGCGGGGTGAGCAGGGTGGCGTGCGCGGCGAGCAACTGCGGGCCGAGCGCGCCCACTTCGTGCAGGTACTCCAGTGGGCGCAGCCCGTGCTGGACGAGGGAGCGCTCCACGGCCGCGAGGTGTTCGTTGACGTGGATCTGGACCACGGCGCCCGCGGCGGCGGCAAGCCGCGCGGTGTCGCGCAGGGTGTGTTCCGTGGCGGCCTCCGGCACGGAAACGGCGAGGGAGGGGTGGATCAGCTCCTCGGTGCAGTACCTGACGAGGTGCTTCTCGGCCTTGGCGAGGGTCGTCGAGGTGTCGGCGCCGCCGTCGGCGTCGTTGCACACGAGGCCGAGGACGCACCGGATCCCCGCGTCCCGGGCGGCCGCCGCGATCAGCTCCACGTCCACGGCGGCGCGGGTGCCCGCCTCGGCGACGGTGGTGAACCCACCGCGCAGCGACTCCAGCGCGGCGAGTTTGGCGGCGACGTACACCGCCTCCTCGTCCAGAGCGCCCTCCAGGGGCACCCAGAGCCGGCGGAAGATCTCTGAGGGTTCTCCGAAGGCCAGGGCGGCGCCGAAGGTCTGTGTGAGGTGGTGGTGCGCGTCGACGAAGCCGGGCATCAGGACGTGTCCCCGCAGCCGTACGGGCGTCAGGTGCGCGTACGTCCGCTCCAGTCGCTCGGCGGGTCCGACGGCGAGGAAGGTGCCGCCGTCGACGACGACCGCGTAGTGGTCCATCGGCCCGTCGGGCGTCAGCACCGCGTCGGGGGCGAGGAGCAGGGGTTCGCCGTCGGCGCGCAGCCGGTCGGGGGCCGGGCCGTGGAGGCCGGGCTGGTCGGGCGGGTCGGGCAGGAAGGTCATCGTGCTCATTCCGGTGGGGTGGTCAGGACTTCTGGGCCGGGGCGGGCTCACCGGTCTGCGCCGGAGCGGGGGCCGGGAGCGGCGCGCCGCGCGTGAGCCGCGGCCGTACGTGGTGGAAGAGGATGTTGAGGACGGCGGCGACGAACGCCCCGACGGCCACGCCGCTTTCGAGCAGGATGCGGACGCCGGACGGGAAGCCCCCGTACACGCCGGGGACGAGGATCGGCAGCAGGCCCAGCGCGATGGCGACGGCGCAGACGAAGGTGTTGGTGTGCCGGTCGAGGTCGGCGCGGCCCAGCATCTGCACGCCGAGCACCGTGATGACGGCGAAGACGACCATGGCGGTGCCGCCGACGACGGCCGACGGGACGACGCTGATCGCGCGGGTGACCGGTGCGAGGAACCCGATGGCGATGAGCACGACGCCGGCGGCGGCCGTGACGTACCGGCTGCGGACGCCCGTGACGCGGACGATGCCGATGTTCTCGCCGCTGGTCACCATGAGCGGCAGGCCGAAGAAGCCGCCGAACAGGGACGTGAGCGCGTCGCCGCGGATGGTCTTGGGCACGTCCGAACGCTTGTCGATCTCCTTGCCGACGGCCTCCGCGTTGATGACGGTCTGCCCGGTCGCCTCGGCCATGGAGGCGAGGCTGTAGAGCATCAGCGGCAGGGCGGCCAGCAGGTTGAACTCGGGCGACCCGAACGGCAGGAGCTGCGGGACGCTCAGCAGGCCGCCCTCGGCCGCCCGTCCGGCGTCGACGGACCCGAGGGCGAAGGCGAGGGCCGTACCGGCCACCAGGCCGAGCATGACGGCCAGTTGCCGCAGTACGCCGGTGAACAGCCAGTAGAAGGCGACGGTGAAGCCGATGGTCGCCAGGCCCAGGAGGAGGTTGGTGGTGTCGGCGAAGCCCGGTTGGCCGGGACGGCCCGTGACGAGCAGCGCGCCGACCTTCACCAGGTTCACGCCGACGATGACGATCATCGTGCCGATGACGAGGGCGGGGAAGAAGGCGAGGAGCCGGGAGAAGACGGGCAGTACGACGAAGTAGAAGGCGGCGGTGATGATCACCGCGCCGGTCGCGGTCGGCAGTCCGTGCTGTTCGGCGATGGCGAGGAAGAGGATGAGGGGGGCGCCTCCGGGCAGCATGACGAAGGGCAGTCTGGGTCCGAACTTCCACGGCCCGAGCGACTGGATGAGGCTGCCGGCCCCGGACAGCAGGAAGGCCGCCGAGAGCAGGTCGACGGTCAGGCCGGGGTCCAGTTGCAGGGTCGCGCTCATCAGGAAGATGGCCGAGATGGGGGTCGCGGCCATGACGAGTACGTGCTGGATGCCGAAGAGCAGGATTCTGCCGATCGGGCGGGATTCGTCCACGGGGTGGATCGGTCCGGGCTGGGGCGGCTCGGGGTGAAGGGAAGCGGGGCGGGGACTGGGCACGTTCGAGCTCCGTTCGGCTCGCTCCGGTTTCGACCGTGATCCGGCCCGGGACGGGGGCCACATCGACTCGGCCAAATCGATTTGGCCGCCAGTATGTGAGGACCAGTGGAACGCGTCAAGGGATCGCGCGGGCGGTTGTCTGGGCGTCTCGGCATGCGGATGGGCGACGGCGTCTTTCCGCTCGCCCGCCTGCCGCTCGCCCGCCGCCGGTACGGACCGCCGTACTCGCCGGCGTCGGCACAGCGTGCGAGCCGTACGGACCCACAGCGTCAAAGGGCGGTGGTGGTGGCCCCGTTCGGCGCCAGCCATGATGGGTGCATGACGGGTGGGGGCAGAGAGACGCTGCACGACGTGGTCGACCGCGCCGGGCTGGAGCTGGTGGACTTCGGGGCGGGCGCGGAGGGCGACGTCCTCGCGCCTCGGGCCGCCTGGCGTGCCATGATCGGGCAGGAGGTCGAGCCCACCACCGAGGTCCGCCTCGACCATCCGTCCCTGGCGGCCGAGGTCGACGCCCAGTGGTACCGGCTGGCGACCGAGCACGGGCTCATCGGCCCGGACGGCGCCTTCCTCGTCCAGATCTTCAGCCACGACTACTGGTCGAAGGTGCGCCTCATCGACCGCTGGGACCTCGCGGGCACCACCGGCCACGAATTCGTGACGCTCTCCCTGGACGGAGACACCCTGATCGGCGTGACGGGCGAGGAGTACACGGTCTGGCTGGTCGTCGAGACCGGGGTGCGGGAGCGGCGCGAGGCGGCGGCGCGCGCCCTGGCGCGGGAGACGACGCCCGAGGAGCGCGACGCGGTCTGGGACTCGGTGCCCTTCACAGGGCCGGGCGGCCTGCTACGACCGGTGGCCGGGCGGACCATGAGCCGGATCGGCGGGGCCTGGATCGAAGGGCTCGCCCGCAATCCGGCCGCCCTCACCCTGCCGGTCTTCTCCCGGCTCCTGGCGGTCGAGTCCGGCCTGTTCCGCCACCGCTCCCTCCCGCCGGAGCTGATCGAGCACTGGATCTCCCACCCCGACCGCGAGGTCAGGCGGGACCTGGCACAGCACCGCGATCTCACCCCCGAGCAGCGCGCCCGGCTCATCACCGGGTTCCCGTCGGCGCTGCGCGCACTCCTCGTCGAGCACCGGCGGCCCCTGCCCGCCGCGACCCTGCGCGAACTCGCCGCGGACCCGGCCGCCTCGGTGCGCCGGGCGGTGGCCGCCCGCCACGACCCGGAGGCCGACGTCGCGGCCGTACTGGCACGGGACCCCGCCCCCACCGTACGGAGCGCGGTCTGCGGCCCGCTCTGGCAGCGCCTCACCCCCGGGACACGCGCCCGGCTCCTGGACGACCCGGACACGTCGGTGCGTACGGAGGCGCTGCTCGCCCACCACCGGAGCGTGCCCATGCCGCGCTCCGTCTTCGCCGCCCTGCCGTCGGAGGCGGACCGCGACCGGGCCACCCGGCAGTGCGTCCCCACCCGCGAACTGGCCGAGCACCTCGCCGGGCGCGACCCGGGCGGGACGGCCCGGGCCACGGGCGACCCTTCCAGCGGGCGTGACACGGCGGACCGCCGCGCCGCGCTCGCCGAGAACCCGCACCTCCCGCCGGACCTGGTCCTCGCCCTGGCCGAGGACGCCGACGAGCGCCTGCGCCTGACGCTCTCCACGCACCCGGTCCTCTCCGAGCGGCAGCGCGCCTCGATCCCCGTGGACATCGACCCCGGCGCGATGCTGCACCCCCTGGACTGGGTCCTCGCCGCGGGGGACGACCCGGAACTGCTGCGCCGCTGCGCGTCCTCCGCGCATCTGCTGGTGCGCGGCAGCGTGGCCTGTGTCCCCGGGCTTCCCCCGGACGTGGTCGAACTGCTCGCCCGCGACGAGCACCGGGTCGTACGGATCTTCCTGAACGAGAACGCGGACGACGCGCCGGGCCCCATGCTCCTGGAGCTCTTCCGGGAGTGGGCCGGCAGCCTCAGCGGGCGCAGCCCCTTCGACCACCCCAACTTCCCGCGCCGGGACCTGCTGCGCTTCGCGGACGACCCGCACCCGAGGATGCGTCAGGCGGCCCTGCGGGACCCGGAGGCGACGTCGGAGCTGGTGGAACGGCACAGCAGGGACCCGCACCCCGAGGTCAGGCTGCGCGCCCTTCGGGATCCCCGGCTTTCGCCCGCCTCGGTGATCAGGCTGCTCGACGACTCCAGTAGCGCCGTCCGGTCCTTCGCGGCACGCGACCCCCGGCTCCCCGCCCGGGTGATCACACGCCTGCTGCACGACTGCGGGACCGCCGGGGACGCCGCGGCCAACCCGGCGATTCCCGAGGCCGTGATGCACCGGCTGATCGGCGCGGCGACCGGCCGGTGATCTCCGGGCCGTGGCGGTCTCCTGCGAACGGGTGGTTGTTCGGCCGGCGTACGGCTTCGTGTCCGGCTCGCCGGGCAAGCGTGCGTCGTACGGTTCCGGGCCGAGGAATGGTGTGGTGATGACCGAATACGAGCGTTCTCGCACAATGCCCGCACTGCCGGAGCATGTCTTCGACCAGGCGGCCAACGTCGACCAGTTGGACCAGTGGATGCCGACGGCACTCCATGTGCGGGCCGGGGAGCTGCCGGCCGTCACCGTCCACGAGGACCGCACGGACAAGGACACCTCGGCGCTGCTGCGGGCCCAGAAGGACCAGATGCGGCTGGAGTGGGGCACCAGGGACCAGGGCAGCTACACCGGATGGCTCCAGGTGGCCGGTCTCGGCAGCGGCGCCACCGAGGTGACCGTGCACCTGTCCTTCTTCGACCAGGACCACGACCCGGGCGAGGAGGCCGTGCACGCCGCGCTCGACGACAGCCTGGAGCGACTGGAACGACAGGTGCGGCTGCGCGTCGACGGCGGGGGCGCCGGCTGATCCCGCGCGCGGCACGCCCGAAAATCTGTTGCGGCTGCGGTAGACATCCACGCACCGCGCGGCTAAGGTTCCTGGCGTAGCCAACGAAGTCAGCGAGAAGTTCAGCGAATCGGAAGCAGCAGCCGGTGCAGTTGGAGCCGGCGGATCGTGTTGTACCCCCTCGGGGCCCCGGTGCCATACGGCGCCGGGGCCCCTCGACGCGTCCCAGAAGAGGTGCAAATGACGCAAGAAACCCATCCGCACGCCACCAGAAGACCCACCACCGACCGGCTCGACGACGACGACTACCCCGCGTACACCATGGGCCGCGCCGCCGAGATGATCGGCGCCACGCCCGGTTTCCTGCGGGCCATCGGCGAGGCACGGCTCATCACGCCGCTGCGGTCCGACGGCGGCCACCGCCGCTACTCCCGCTACCAGTTGCGCATCGCGGCCCGCGCACGCGAACTCGTCGACAGCGGTACGCCGATCGAGGCGGCCTGCCGCATCGTCATCCTGGAAGACCAGCTCGAAGAAGCCCTGCGTCTCAACGAGGAACTGCGCAAGCCCACCGTGTGAAGCCGTCCGCCGCCACGATCAGCACGCGCAAGGCCCGGGGCGGGCCCGCCGGATCGCAGGAAAGGCGCTCACCGCCGAAAATGGCGTAGGCAGGGCCGTGCCCCGTTCACGGCGGCCGGCCGTCCACGGCTTCCAGCAGTGAGGACACACGATGAGCGAGCAGTCCCCTTCCCAGGCAGAGGGCGAGCGCGAGGGCGAGACGCACGAGGACTCACGGCAGACGACGCCGTCCCAGGCGGAGGGAGAGCGGGACGACAACGACGAGCAGGGCGCACAGGAGCCCGGCCCGAAGTAGTCGTCCCGCCCGCCCGACCCGGCCCGCGGCAGGCGTCCCGCGCGCCCGCTCCGGCCCCGCGGGCACGCCGGCCGCAGCCCGGAGGCCGCCCGGCCTTCCCGCCGGGCGCCGACCGGTGCCGGGCGCCGGCGGGACGAGGGACGAGGGAGAAGAGCCGTGGACCTGGAGAGCGTCACCGCCGAGCTGTACGGGCTGCCCCCGTCCGACTTCACCGCCACCAGGAACCAGCGTGTGGCGGCGGCCCGTACGGCGGGCGACCGTGAGCTGGCGCGGGACATCCAGGCGCTGCGCCGCCCGACGCTGTCCGCGTGGGCGAGCAACCTGCTCGTACGCCGTCTGCCCGAGCAGGTGCAGCCCCTGATCAGCCTCGGCGAAGGCATGCGCCAGGCCCACCGGGACCTCGACGGCGAGCAGTTGCGGGAGCTGGGGCGCCGGCAGCACGACCTGGTCGGCGCACTGGCCCGGCAGGCGACGGCGCTGGCCGCCGAGGCCGGGCAGCCGGTCGGGGACGACGTACGGCACGAGGTCGAGACCACACTGCACGCCGTCCTCGCCGACCCCGAGGCCGCGCGGGAGTGGGCCGCGGGCTGCCTGACCAGGCCCCTCAGCCCGCCGGTCGGCTTCGCCGCCGTCACGACCGCGGAAACCGCGGAAACGGTGGCGCGCAGGGCTTCCCGTCCCGCTTCCCGGCCCGCTGCCGCCGACGGCGGGCGGAAGAAGGAGGCGGAACGGGAGAAGAAGGAGGCTGAGCGGGCGAGGAAGGCGCGGGAGGAGGCTCGGGCGCGGAGCGTCCGGGCCGAGAAGGACGCGAACGCCGCGCGGGAGCGGGCCGGGCAGCGGGAGGACGAACTCGCCCGGGCGGAGGGCCGGCTGCGGGAGGCGGCGGACGAGGAGGCCGAGCTGGCCGAGCGGCTGCGGGCGGCGAAGGAGCGGCACCGCGCCGCCCGTGAGGAGGTCGGGGAGGCGCGCGGCCGTGCCCGGGAGGCCGCCGCCGAGGCCCGCGCGGCCCGCCGCCGCGCCGAGGAGGCGGCGGCGCGCGCGGAGGATGCCTGACGGCCGGGGCGATCGGCCCGCTACGGCAGGTCGACCGTCTCGATGCCCGGGTTCATCTTGTGCAGCTCGGCCGGACGGTCGGTGATGACCGGCCAGCCCGGTCGCCGCAGGGCCAGGTGGCCGGTGTGGGCGGTGGCCAGGTCGACCTGGGCCATCGTGGCGAGTTCGGCGACCGCCAGGGCGGCCGGGCGGTCGAGACTGTGGAACTCGAAGACCGGCGCGGCGAGGGCGGTGTCGACCTGTTCCCGCCGGCGGGGTGAGATGTCGTGGCCGATCAGGCCGGCGGCCAGAGCCGTGGTGGGTACGTACAGGACCTGGATCTGCTCGACCGAGACGACCACCCGGGCCACCATGAAGGGGCGGCCGAGAACGAGTTGCCTTATCGCGCCGGCGTCGAGGATGTACCCGCCGATCACGCGGCAGCGCCCCCTGCGTCGTCTCCCCGCCGGTCGGAGGCGCGCGCCCATTCCACCGCCGCGGCCCACTCCTCGACGCCGGCCCGTTCGACCTCCGCGGCCCAGCCCTCGATGATGCGCTGGGCGCGCTCCTCGCGGCCGAGGCGCTCCTCGACCGCCTCGGTCACGTACGCCGACACGGACTCGATGCGCTTCTCCTTGGCGAGCCTGCGCAGCGCGGCCGCGCTCTCCGCCGGGATCGTGATCGTCACGCGCTCCTTGTCCGCCATACGGCTAGCGTACGACCGTATGCACCGAAGCGCAGCGGACGCGGCGAAGAGGCATGCGGAAGGGGGAACGCCCAGTGGGCGTTCCCCCTGTGCGGCAGGCGGCGGACCGGCTCAGGCGGCTGCCGGGGACAGCTCCGCCCGGCCGAAGAGGAGGGCGTAGCCCCTGGGCAGGCCGGCGGTGATGCGGCGGGTGAGGTCGTCGCCCACGCAGTCGGCCACCACGCCGAGCACGGAACTCACTCCCCAGCGCGCGGCCGGGTGCGTGAGCCCGCCGAGTCTGGCGGCGACGGCTTCGACGAACTCCGGTGCGGTCAGGGCCCGGGCGGCGGGGGTCTGACGGGCGAGGATGACGGCCGCCTCCACAGGCAGCAGGCGCACCAGTTCGCGGCGCTCTTCACCACTGGTATGTGTGCCCAGCACAGTCAGTACGGTGCGCAGGACGCGCTCCGCCTCGGCGTCGGTGGCGTACTGCCCTGAGGCGCGGACCTGCTGTACGAGTTCGTTCCACCGCATCACTGTGGCTACCTGCCTCTCTGCTGTTTTCCTGTTGTCCGGACATGTCCGGTGTGTTTCTTGATGACGCTTGTACTGCATGTGTTACTTGTGCGGGGTTTTGCGTGATGTCCAGAATCAGCATGCCCCCTCTTCGGGGAGGCAGCACCTTATGCGCGGGCCCGCGCGGTCGCCGTGCCGACTCCGCCGAACGCCCCACAGCTCACGTCGTCTGGGGGCGGCCGAAGAGGACGTCGTAGCCGGGGGGCAGCTGGAGCAGGACCCGACGCATCAGCTCGTCGTCGGCCGCGTCGGCGACGACGCTGAGGACGGCGCTGACGTCCCACTTCGCCGTCTCCTCCGTGGCACCCTCGATCCACGCGGCCGTCGCCCGTACGAACCTCTGCGGCCCGAGCGGCTCGGCGGCCGGCAGCGGATTGAGCAACAGGAGCGCACAGCCTTCCGGAAGCCGGGCGGCCAGTTCGGACCGCTCGGAGCCCACCACATGCGCGCCGAGGAGGGCGATCACCACGCGTGTCGCCCGTTCGGCTTCCTGCCGTGAGGGGTACTGGCCCCGTTCCTGCACGGCGGACAGGAACGCGTCCCACATCATCACCATGCCGTCGGCCCTCCTCGTACGTGCTCGTGATCGCGGTGCAACGCCCGCCCACAACGGGCTGTGGGGGCGGGACCGGGTCCGCGGGTCCCGCCCCCGGCGGAGTCAGCCGTTGATCTGCTTGGGGCCGCTGCCCCCGGAGATCGAGATCTTGCGCGGCTTGGCCTGTTCCGCGACGGGAATGGTCAGGCGCAGCACTCCGGCGTCGTACGACGCGTCGATCCGCTCGGTGTCCAGCGTCTCGCCGAGGAAGAGCTGGCGGCTGAAGGAACCCGTCGGCCGTTCCGCGATCAGGACCTCCGCGTCCTCTCCCGCGCGGGAGCGGCGCTCGGCCTTCACGGTCAGCACGTTCCGCTCGACGTCCAGGTCGATCGTCTCGGGGTCCACGCCCGGCAGATCCAGTTCGACGACGAACGTCTCGTCCTCACGGAACGCGTCCATCGGCATGGCGGCCGGCCTCGCGTTCGTGCCCATCAGCTGCTGGGTGAGGCGGTCGAGCTCACGGAAGGGGTCGGTACGCATGAGCATCATCGGTCACTCCTTTCCCGGATACGGGATGCACATGGCGACACCACCTATATAGCTCGCAGCAGCAAAGTTGACAAGCCCCCGCTCAATCCGAGTTCTCGTCGTGTCGGCGGACCTCCTGACAGCGGCGACGGCCCTGACGCCGGGCCGGGCGTCAGAGCCGTCGATGTGCTGCCGGTACGGTCACCGGCCCGCCGGTGCGAGGTCAGCCGGGCTTGATGCGACCGCGCCAGGAGCCCGACTCGCCGCCGCGGTGCTCGATGAACTCCTTGAAGCGCCGCATGTCGCCCTTCACACGCCGGTCGATCATGCCGGACATGTCCGCGGCCTTCTCCGCCGCGCCGCTCGCGTCGATGTCCATCACGAGCTCCACGCGGGTGTGCGTTTCGTCGACCCGCTGGAACCTGACCATGCCCTTCTGGTGCGTGTCACCACTGGTGGTACGCCAGGTGATCCGCTCGTCGGGGAGCTGGTCGACGATCTCCGTGTCGAACTCCCGCTTGATCCCGCCGATCTTCGTGGTCCAGTGGTTGTGGCGGTCGTCGATCTGCCTGACCTCCTCAACCCCCTCCATGAAGTTCGGGAACTCCTCGAACTGCGTCCACTGGTTGTAGGCGGTGCGGACGGGGACCTCGACCTCTACCGTCTCCTTCACCGTGCTCATCTGCGCCTCCTTCGGGTGACGCACGGCAGCGTGCCTGCCGCGCGGATCTCGGCACGAGCACCGGGTACCCGATCACGACGGCCCTAGTCGAGGGCTTCCTCGGGTTCCTCGTCGGAACGGCCGGCGCGCAGCCTGCTCCGGAGCTTGGCCACCACGGGGAACTTCTCCCGCTGTTCCCGGGACTGCCGGTCGAGCTCCTCCACCAGCCGCATGGAACGTTTCTCCACGTCCAGCTCGTCCAGGATCCGGTCGATCTCGGCCAGCAGGGCGCCGTGCAGCTGCCACTGGCGCGGGTGTTCCTGTACGCCGTCGAGCAGCAGGTGCGCCACGATCTCGCGGCTCGCGCGGCTGGCGGCCAGCTCCCTGAGGAGCCGGTCCTCGGCCTCCTCGGCGTTGACGCTCACCTGCGTGGTGATCAGGACGGCGAAGCTCTCGACGGCGCGGGCCATGTGGACGAACAGCTCCGCGAGGGCGGTGGCGATCCGCTCCGGGAACAGCGGCTCCTCCGTCCGCTCCTTGGCGAGGTCGGTCAGCGTGCGGCACGCCGTGCGGAGCACCACGGCGGAGATCTCCAGGGTGTCGAGGCCGGTGCGCAGGACGACCCGGAACAGCAGCCCTTCCTTGACCCTGGGGTTCAGCCGGAGACTGTCCTCGGCCTGCCGCAGGGAGGCGTCGACCTGGACGATGTCGTGGTCGAGCCGGCGCGCGTCGTGCAGCGTCTCCGCGGCCTCTGCCACGGTCGTGTGGCCGCACACCTCCTCACCGAGGCGCATCAGCAGGTCCCGCATCCGGCCGGCGAGGCCCTCGATGGCGGCGCTGGCGGGCTGCACCCACACCGGGGGCGCGAACAGGACGTTGAAGAGCAGCCCCACGACCGCCCCGATCAGGGTCTCCAGCACCCGGTCCCAGGCCGTCGCGGCCACCCGTGTCACACCGAGCACCAGCATGGCGCTGATCGCCACCTCGGGCACGAACTCGCCGGCTTTCACGAAGCGGCCGATGATCAGTGAGGCGAGGATGATCAGTCCCAGGCTCCACCAGGTCAGTCCCACCAGCGAACTGAAGCCGATGGCGATGACCACGCCCGCCACCACCGAGTTCATGCGCCGCATGCTGGTGGTGAGCGTCGCGTACAGGGTGACCTGGACGACGAGCAGCGCCGTCAGGGGCGCGGTCAGCGGCGCCGGCTCGCTGCTCAGCATCAGGGCGACGACGTAGGAAACCACGGCGGCGACGGTGGATCTGACGGTCTGTACGACCACGGGTTCCTTGTGCCGCCGGACGAGATTCAGCAGAGGGTCGGTAACTTCAGGCACTTCAAGCTCCTTCCCTCTCTCGCGTCACTCAGGCACCATCCGCCGCCCCTCACCCGGCCACCCGCTCCGGCGACGGAGCGGGCGGCCGGCGTACGGTCCGTCAGTCGTCGAGGGTGACGCGCAGCTTGGCGTAGTCGCCGTAGAAGACGGCCTCGACCTGGCCCTCGGCGTCCTCGTACTTGCCGGTGCCGCCGGTGATCGCCGCGTCTCCGCCGTACGGGCCCGGGCCCTGGTGGTCCACGGTGCCGCTGACGGTGATGCTGCCGCCGTCGGTGCGCATGACGCCCTGGCACTGCGCGACGACGCTGTGGGGCGTCACCTCGACGGCGCTGCAGTGGGAGGTGGCGTCACCGATCTTCTTGCCCGGCTTGCCCTTCTTGATGTCGTACAGGTAGGCGTACGACGTCCAGTCGGACCCCTTGTGGAGCTTGCGCGGCATGCTGTCCGAGTGCTTGTGCGCCAGCCAGTTGAGCACCTTCGCCTTGGACTCGGCCTTCGACGCCGGGGCTGCCTGGGCGGTGAGGGAGAAGGCGCCCGTGGCGGTCACCGCCAGGGCGGCGGTGGTCACGGCGGCGGACAGCTGTCGGGCACGGAAACGGAGCATGGAACCTCCAGTGGATGAGTGAGGGTTGCCCGGCCCTGGGCTACGGGCGTAAGCGCGAGCCCACCTCAACGCACGCGAGGGCCCCGAGGTGATCGCCACGGGCGGGGAGTCACCCGCCTGGTTGCGCGGTGTCACCCCTTCGGCCCGCTCCCGGCACCGCACGCCAAATGACTGGATACCGTTGCTCAACGGATAAATTATCGAGCAGGAGAGAGCGAAACGATGGCCGCACAAGCAGAGGGCGTTCCGTGCTGGGCCGACGCGATGTTCACCGACGTGGAAGGCGCCAAGGCGTTCTACGGCGACGTACTGGGCTGGACCTTCGGTGAGAGCTCGACGGAGTACGGCAACTACACCCAGGCCTACTCCGACGGCAGGGCGGTGGCCGCCGTCGTCCCGCCGATGCCGGGCCAGGACAGCCAGTCGGCGTGGTGTCTGTACCTGGCGTCGCCGGACGTCACCGCCACCGCCCGGAAGATCACCGACAACGGCGGCGAGGTGCTGATGGAGCCGATGCAGGTGGGCGACTTCGGTTCCATGCTGATCGCGAAGGACCCGGCCGGCGCGGTGTTCGGCGTCTGGCAGGCCGGGCGGCACGAGGGGTTCGAGAAGCTGGGGGAGCCCGGCGCGTACGCCTGGGCGGAGGTCTTCACGCGCGCGCCGGAGAAGACGGACGCGTTCTTCCCCGCCGTCTTCCCGTACACCGTGCAGCGCGTGGAGGAGGAGGCGATGGACTTCAAGATCTTCAACGTGGACGGCAACCCCGTGCTGGGGCGGATGAAGATGACGGACGAGTTCCCGCCCGAGATCCCGTCGTACGTCCAGGTGTACTTCACCGTCGAGGACTGCGACGCGGCGGTGTCGAAGGCGACGGAGCGCGGGGGCACGCTGCACTTCGGGCCGATGGACAGCCCGTTCGGCCGCTTCGCGGCGCTGATGGACCCGCAGGGGGCGGCGTTCGCCGTGATCGACCTGAAGACGACGCAGGGCGAGATGCCGAAGATGTCGGCCGCCTGAGGCGGCCGGGCGCGCGGGCCGCAGGGGGTGACGCGTCCCCGCGGCCCGCGGCGCGCTGGCAGCGGCTACTTGTTGACGCAGTGGTTGCCGGAGGCCGGGTTGAGGAGGCCGATGATGTTGACGGTGTTGCCGCACACGTTGATCGGAGCGTGGATCGGGACCTGGACGAGGTTGCCTGAGAGCAGACCGGGCGAGTGCTTCGCCTTGCCCTCGGCGTAGGCGTCGGCGTTGGCGGAGCCTGCGCCGGCGAGGACTGCGGCAGCGGCCAGGGCGGTGGCGGCGAACGCGGTGCGGATACGCATGTTGCTCTCCTAGAGGAAGATCTGACGCGCTGGTGCGCGCCCGCTGCATGGGTGCCCCCTGACGTCGGACCAGCTTCGCGGTGCCACTCGGACGGACGCGGATGTTCACACACATGCGCGCGGTTGTGCGTGCCGCGGGGACCGCCGTTCCCCCCTCCCCCGCCGCCGGCCGCCGCTCGTAGAGTGGGCGCATGAGCGAGAGCTGGGACCCGTCGGGCGCCGGTGTCATGCGGCTTCCCTCGGGGCTGTTCGTGCGCGGCCGTGGCCTGCGCCGGCCGCTGCCCGCCGGGCCGGCGCCGTCGTTCGCCGTCCACCTGCTGGGCACGGAACCTCCGCCGGTCGCATGGGAGGCCCGCTGGCTGCGGTGGCCGGACTTCCGTCTGCCGAGCGACTGCCGGCAGGCCCGTGACGTACTGCGCGAAGCGCTCGGACGGACTGCCCACGAGCGGGTGGAGGTGGCTTGCGGCGGCGGTCGCGGACGTACGGGTACGGCGCTCGCCTGCCTGGCCGTGCTCGACGGGGTGCCGCCTGAGGAGGCCGTGGCGTACACCCGGCGCCACTACCACCCGCGCGCCGTGGAGACTCCCTGGCAGAAGCGCTTCGTACTGCGCTTCGGCGACGGCGGTCGGTGACCCGGCGGCGGCCGGTCACTCCACCTGGATGGCGAGCAGGCAGGCGTCGTCGTCGTGGGCCGCGCGCGCGTAGTCGGCGATGACCCGGTCGAGGGTTTGCCGGAGCGGGAGTCCCGCGTGGCCGGACAGACTCCGGCCGAGGCTGCCGATGCCCACGCCGATGTCCTCGCCCCGGCGTTCGACCACGCCGTCGGTGTAGAGGAGCAGCAGGTCGCCGCCGCGCAGCGGGACCTCCGCGGTCTCGTACGCGTAACCGGGCATCGTGCCGAGCAGCGGGCCGAGGTGGTCCGTCGGCAGCGCGGACACCTCCCGCCCGCGTCGCAGCAGCGGCGGCGGATGACCCGCGCACGCCCAGCGCAGGACACGGTCGTGGTCGATGTGTCCGGCGATCATGGTCGCGGTCATCGCCGAGGAGTCGCTGCACACCAGCTCGTTCAGCCAGGTCGTCATCTCGCCCGCCGGGGCCCCGGTCTGGGCGAGCCCGGCGAGGGCGTGGCGCTGCTGGGCCATCCGGGCCACGGCGTCCAGACCGTGGCCGACGGCGTCTCCGATGGCGACGAGCACGCGCCCGTCGGGCAGCCGCCTGCACTTGTACCAGTCGCCCCCGACGGCGGCGTCGGGCTCGGCCGGCAGGTAGGCGGCGGCCACGGTGAGTCCCAGCTCCGCGAGTTCCGCGGAGTGCGTCGGCAGGAGGGCCTCGCGCATGACGGACGCGATGTGCCGCTCCGCCTCGGCCTGCTGACGCAGCCGTTCCGTTTCGCGCTGGGTCTCCGCCAGGCGGCGCCGGCTGCGCATCTGGGGGGTGAGGTCGCGCGCCACGAGGTGCACGGCCCAGGGGCGGCCGTCGATCCCGGCGACGGGTCTGCCGAGGAGGTCCAGGGTCCGTACTTCGCCGAGGACCCGGAAGCGGATGCGCGTCCAGGCCGGCTCCTCACCGGCGAGGACGGCGGTGATCAGCTCGGCGAGGGCCGCCACCTCGCCGGGGAGGACCGCGTCGCACAGTTCGGTCAGGGACCACGGCATCCTCGTGTCGGTGCGGAAGATCCGGTGCAGCCCCTCCGACCAGCTGACGTGCCCGGACAGCAGGTCCCAGTGGCCCCATCCCATCGACGCGATGTGCTGGGCGTCGAGGGTCAGGATCTCCGACTCGCTGCGCGCCGGGACCCAGGTGGTCAGCAGGTGGTCGCCGCAGGAGGCGGCGTAGTACAGGAGCGGGGCCCGGCGCAGCCGGCCGTGCCGCTCCTCCGTGTAGTCCACGGTCAGCCCGTTGAGCGCGCGGCCGGACTTGAAGACCGCGGCCAGGGCGGACAGCAGCCCGCTCGCCGCGGCTCCGGGACGGGCCTCCAGGAACCGCTGCCCCACCTGGGTGTCCGGCGCTTCGAGCCATTCCGACGAGCGGACGTGGTTGCCGGCCCGGATGACGAAGTCGGTGATCTCGCCGCTTTCGTCGAACACGGGGTCCAGCAGCGCCGCCGAGACGGGGATGGCCGACATGCTGGAGCACAGGCACGCCCACGGGTCCTGGCCCGGCGTACCGTCCTGACAGTTCTCGCCGGAAGTGTTCGCCCCGGCCGCCGGGGAACCGCCTTCCGTGCCGGGTCTTCCGGAGGTGAAGGTGTCCAGGGACCGGCTGCTCAGGGGCGACGCGTGGCTGATGGAGTTCGCGAGCGGCAGGCGTTCCTCCGCCTTGCGCCGTACGTCGGCGCGCAGTGCGGCGACCTCGGCATCAATGAGCGCCTTGAGGCCGTCGACGTCGTGCGGAAGATCCGGCAGGCCGGGCAGGGAGAAACTCACGGGGCCGTCACCGCCTTGCCGTCCACGACTTCACGGTGACGTCCTCCCGGATGCGCGTGTCAAGATCCGTTCCCGTCGATCGTAGGTTCCGCCTCCGGCACGCGCGAACGCTCACGGCCCGACGGGGCGGCACGGCGGCGACGGCCGTGTTGGTGACGAAGGCCCCGGCCGTGCGGGACCTTGGTCCCGTGTCGGGCGCTTTCGGGGCGGACACACCCATTTCACGACGACGAGGACCCGTTCCCGCGCCGGGTGGTCCGCAGCCGCCGCGGGAACTGCCACGGAAGGAAGACGATGCGCTGGATCGCGCTGGCCCGAGCCCGGCTGAAGCGGGCGACCGATGCCGTGCTGCCACCCCGCCCCACCCCGCCCGAACCGGCCTCGGACGCTTTGCTCGTACGGGCGCCCACCGGCGGCGACTGCTGGACCTGCGTCGAGCGACGGCAGATCAGCTGGCGGATCACCGGCGGCCTGGGTTACCCGTGCTGCGTGCTGCTGGAGCGCAGGACCGACGAGGGGACGTGGCGCGAGGCGGCGGTGCTGGCCTCGCAGGTGGACCCGCGCGCGTTGCGCGCCTCGGTGGTGGTGCCGGAGCTGCCCGAGGGGCCGTACCGCGTGCGCATCACGTCGCCCGAGCTGCCGCACGGCGCCTGCAGCCCGCCGCTGACCATCAGCCGGGGCGGCACCGTCCACGTACCCGCGCGCCCGGTGTGAAGGGCCGGGCACCCGCGCGTCCGTCCCGGTGCCGCCGCGCCGGCGAGCGGTGGCACGGACGCACCTGAGCGAATGACACGGAGGCGCGTCGGGTGGACCGGTTGAGCGGCCGGCCCACCTGACGGGGCCTCCCACTCCGCGTGCGCTTCCCGTGCGCCGAAGCGCCCGGGCGACCGCCGGTCGGCGGTCGGCGGTCGGCGGTCGGCGGTCGGCGGTCGGCGGTCGCGGGGAAAACTTTTTTGTACGCGGGCAACCCTCCGTGCGCGGCAGCCGTCTTGATCCACAACAGGACGGCCCGCCGCGAAACAGCCGGCGGCCGAAGGACCCCCACGGCACACGAGTGGCCGAAGGCCGACCGGCTATACGCACCATGTATACGCGGCATGTATACACAGAGCGCATAGTCGCCCGCCGCCTCCGGCCGCGCACGGAAGGCACCCATGCACAGCAAAGCGTTCGCGCCCGAGTACCAAGGCGCCCTCACCGCACTGTCGGTGAACTCCTCCCTCACGGACGTACTGGAGCAGGCCACCCGGCACCTGCGGTCGGCCGAGACGGCCGGTGCGCAGCGGGAGGCGGCACGTTACGGGCTCGCGGTGGCCGAGGCGCACCGCAGGCTGGGTGACGTCGAGGCGGCCGACCGGGCGTGGAAGGCCAGTTACCGCGCCGCGCGGTCGGCGGGCGACCTGGCGGCGATGGCCTGGGCGCTGTGGAGCGGCGGGACGCTGGCACGGCAGCGGGGCGCTCTGCCGCTGGCGTTCCGGCTGCTGCGGCTGGCCGCCGAGCTGGGCAAGCGGGGCGGGGACGTCGTCGCCCGCGGGTACTCTCTGGCGGGCCTGGCGGAGACGGGACGCATCCAGGGCGACTACCGGGCCGTCGCGGTCCTGCACGAGCAACTGCTCGCCGAGGCGCGGCAGCGCGGCGAGGCGCGTCACACCGTGTGGGCGCTGGAGGGCATCGCGCAGATACACCGCAACACCGGTTCGTACGACACGGCGCTGGCGATGTTCGAGGAAGCGGCCCAGATTGCCGGGAACGCCGACGACCGGCGCGGCAGGGCATGGGCCCTGCGCGGCATGGCCGACATCGTCTCTCTGCGGGACGAGCCGGAGCGCGCCCTCGTCCTGCTCAGCGAGGCCGAAGGCATGTGCCGCGAGATGAACCTGTCCAGCGCGCTGGCCTACAACCACAAGATGCGCGCCAACGTGCTCTACCGTGCCCGCCGTTACGAGGAGGCCCGCCAGGTGTACGAGCAGGCGCTCGGGGAGTTCCGGGCCATGAGCGAGCCGCGCGGCGAGGCGCTGGCGCGTCTCGGGCTGACCAAGGCACGCGCCCGTCTGGGCCGGGGCCACGACGAGACCGCGGGCGAGCTGGCCGAGCTGGGCCGTACGCTCGACCGGATCGGCCTGCGCCACGCGCGGGACATGGTCGACAAGGCCCACGCGGAACTCGGCGTACCGCCCCTCACCGACGCGGCGGACGACGCCGGCGTACGCTCCCGCGCCGACGCGGCGGACGACATCGACGCACTCGCGCTCACCGCCGCGGCGGACGACGAAGGCGGCCGGCGGTGACGCCGCCGGTGGCGGCCCGGGCGAATGCGCCGCAGATCCTCGACCGATGCCGTGAACTCGTGCGGCCCGCCCTCGTACAGGCGGTGGGGCGGCTGCATCCGTGGCCGGCCGAGATGGCCGCCTTCTCGCTCGGCTGGAGCGAGGTGGGCGGACGGCCGGTGCCGGGTCCCGCCGGCTCGCACGGCAAGGGCGTACGCCAGGCCCTCACCGTCCTCGGCGCGGAGGCCGCCGGCGGGTCCGGCGCGGACGCCGTCGTCGGCGCGGTCGCCGTCGAGCTGGTCCACACGTTCTCGCTCCTGCACGACGACATCATGGACGGCGACGAGACCCGGCGGCAGCGCGCGAGTGTGTGGAAGGCGTACGGCACGGGGCCGGCGGTGCTCGCGGGAGACGCGTTGTTCGCGCTGGCCGTCGAGACCCTGGCCGGCTCGGGCAGCGTCCACGGCGGGGCAGCGGTGCGGCACCTGGCGGGGACGCTCACCGACCTGGTGCGCGGGCAGGCGGAGGACCTGCTGTTCGAAGCGCGGCCGTGGACGGGCCCGGACGCCGTGTCACCGCGGGAGTACCGGGCCATGGCGGGTGACAAGACGGGCGCGCTGCTCGGCTGCGCCGCGGGGGTGGGCGCCGTACTGGCGGGAGCGCCGCAGTCCACGGTCGACGCCCTCGCCCGCGCCGGGCGGCATCTGGGGGTGGCTTTCCAGGCCGTGGACGACGTGCTGGGGATCTGGGGCGATCCGCGGGTCACGGGGAAACCGGTGCACAGCGATCTGCGCCGGAGGAAGAAGACGTACCCGGTGCTCGCGGCGGTGTCGGCCCACTGCCCGGCCGCGCGGCGACTGGCGGACCTCCTCTCGTCGGACGGCCCGCTCGACGACACGGGGGCCCGCACGGCCGCTCGACTGGTGGAGGAGGCGGGTGGCCGCGCCGCGACGCTGGCCGAGGCGCGTCACCACCTGGACAGCGCCCGTGGCTGCCTGGCGAGCGTCCCGTTGACGCCGGCGGCGGTCGGCGACATCCTCGCGCTCCTGCCGTTCCTCGTCGACCGCAGGATGTGACAGCGCCACGAGAACGCGGCCGGTGGGCTCAAGCCGGGCTCGGCGCGCGGCTGCCGGAGTCCTGCGCCAGCAGCGCGCGGGCCGCCTCCTTGGCGTCGTCCGCCGCGGCGCCGTCCCCGGAGACGGCGGCCGCGGTGATCGCGCCCTCCACCAGCAGGAGGAGCGAGCGGCTCAGCCTGGCGGAGCGGCCCGCTTCGGCGACCAGGCCCGCGAGGAAGTCCTTCAGGGCGTCGACGTGGTCCCGGGCGGCCGCCGCGACGGCGTTCGACGTGGCGCCCATCTCCCCGAAGGAGTTGACGAAGGCGCAGCCACGGAAGCCGGGTTCGTCGAACCATTCCCGCAGCCAGTCGAAGACCGCCAGAATCCGCTCCTCGCCGGGACGCCGGGACTCCACGTGGTGCGCGAGGGAAGCCCGCCAGCGCACGTCGCGCCTGCGGAGGTACGCCTCCACCAAGTGGTCCTTCGAGGGGAAGAGCTGGTACACGCGCTTGAGGGACGCCCCCGACGCGTCGCGGATCTCCGCCATGCCGACGGCCTGGAGGCCGCGCCCGTAGAAGAGGGTCTCGGCGGCGTCGAGGATGCGGGTCTCTTGGGCCGCGGTTTCCATGTCCACTTCTCCTTGCCAGAGAATCGCTGTTCTCCTAGGCTAGCGCAGGCGAGGGAGAATGATCGTTCTCCCGCATTCGAAGGGTGAGAGCCATGTCCGGGAAAGCCGTGTCCAGAGATGCCTTGGCCGGGAATGCCTTGTCCGGGAAGGCAGTGCCCGGTCCGAGGCCGCCGTTCCCGCCCTTCACTGCCGAGACCGCCCGCCTGAAGGTGCGGGCGGCCGAGGACGCGTGGAACAGCCGGGACCCGGAGCGGGTGGCGCTCGCCTACACCGAGGACTCGGAATGGCGAAACCGCGACACGTTCCTGCGCGGGCGCGCGGAGATCGTGGGTTTCCTGCGCGACAAGTGGCGGCGCGAGCTGGACTACCGCCTGCGCAAGGAACTGTGGGCCTTCACCGGCGACCGGATCGCGGTCCGCTTCGAGTACGAGTGGCACGACGCGGCCGGTCGGTGGTTCCGCAGCTACGGCAACGAGAACTGGGAGTTCGAGGCGAACGGCCTGATGCGGCGTCGCTACGCCTCGATCAACGACCTTCCCATCACTGCCGACGAGCGACGCGTCGCACTCTGAGCACCGGCGGCCCCACGAGCACTCCGCGCGCCCCGTCGGCGTACGGACGGCCCGTCGGTGTACGGACGGTCCGCCGGTGTACGGACGGTCCGCCGACTTACGGACGGTCCGTCAGCCGGGCCAGGTCCCGGTCAGGCGGCGAATGGTGGTGGCACCGCTGCGGTCCACCGCCGCCTTGACGGCGGCGAAGATCGCGCCCTGCACGGCCGCCGCGATCAGCACCTCCCGCCAGCCGCGCTCCTCGTCGGTGGCGTCGGGGGCGTCCTCGTCGTGGCCGATGACCTTCCACACCTGCTTGAACAACGCACCGGCCAGGGCGCCGCTCAGGGCTCCCAGCGCCATGCCGACCGGCTTGTAGGCGACCTTCGACGCCTTCATCAGCACCTCCCACTGCGTCGGGCGGCGACGACGACCACGGCGATCGCCACCGCGACACCGGCGATCAGGAACACATTGCGGTTGGTGTGCGAGCCCGCGTGCGCGCCCGGTTCCGCGTCCCGGTTGTGCATCTTGCGCCCCAGCACGTGGGCCGTTCCCGACAGTTGCTGGTTGGCGGACGCGGCCTTGTCCTGCACCATCCCCTTGACCTTCGCGGCCTTCTGCTGCGCCTGCGCCTTCACGTCGGCCTTGGCGGCCAGCGCCTCGACCGTCCGGCCGAGCTCCGCGCGGGTCCGCTCCACCTGGGCCCGCAGCTCGGCGGGGTCCGGCGAGGAACCGTCGCCGTTTGCCTTGTTCGTCATCGCCGCGCCCTCTCCTTGATCTCGGCCACGTCGGCCTTGACACTGCTGATGGCCTGTTGGGGGGCGGCCGGCGTGGCACGACTGACCTGCTTCTTGCCCATGAGGGCGAGCACGGCCGCCAGCACGAGGAGGACTCCCGTGACGACCAGCGCGGCCAGCCACAGCGGCCAGACGAGGTCCAGGGCCACGATCGCGGTGGCCACCACGGCCTGGAACGCGACGAAGCCGACCACACCGGCTCCGCCCAGCAGGCCGCCGCCGAGCCCGAACCGTTTCCCCTTCTGCTGCATCTCGGCCTGCGCCAGGCGCAGCTCCTGCCGCATCAGCTGGGAGATCTGTTCCGACGCGTGCTTGACCAGGTCGCCCACCGACTCCTCGGTGTCCCTGCGGGGCGATTGGCCCACTGACGTGCTCATCCTCGTGACCTGCCTTTCCTTGCCGCATCTCGGCCGGCGCCGCGGGTGGCGTCGGCGCCGGCCTGCTCGCTGGTGGCTGTCGTTCCAAGTCGTAGCCGCTCCTTCGGGTGCCCGCCAGCCGACACCCCACGCGCGGGAAACGGACAGATCCACCGGATGACCGATGCGCCCGTACGCCACGCGCTAGAGCAGCAGGCGCAGCAACAGGCGCGGGACGTGACGCACCAGCAGGGCGCTTCCCACACCGATGGCCGCACCCGCGGCGACGTCACTGGGGTAGTGCGCTCCCGCCTGGACGCGCTGTACGGCGACCATCGCGGTGGGCACCGCGGCCGCCGCCCCGATCCACGGCGACGTGAAGGACACCGCGACGGTGAAGCCGACGGCGGCGGCGGTGTGTCCGGAGGGGAAGGACGAGCTGTCCGGACGTTCTTCGGCGCCGTCGTGCGGAATGATGTCCGCCGGTGGTCTGCGCCGCTCGTACAACTGCTTGCACACCGCGTTCGCGATGAGCTGCGCGGAGAGCATGCTGGCCACTCCCCCGGCCGCCGCCCTGCGTTCCGGCGCGCCGCCCAGGGCCGCCATGGCCAGGGCGGCGCCCCACCAGAGTTTGGTCCGCTCGGCCGCCGACTCCACCGCCGGCAGCACGCGCCGGGCCAGCGGCGAATCCCAGGAGGCGGCCCGGTGGGTGAGCCGGCGGTCGAGGCGGCGAAGGTCGTGCAGGAGATGCGTCACGGTCTCCTTCGACCGGGTGACGCCGACCCCGTCGACACGGCTGCCCAGGTGCTCCGGCACAGTCAGTCGCTGCCCATCCGCTTGCGGTCCTCATCGGTCCACTTGCTCGTGTCGCGCGGTTCGACGTACGGCTCCTCGTCGCTGGGGTGCCCGCCGACGATGGCTCGTTCGCGGGTCATCTCCGCGTCGAACTCCAGGCCCAGCAGGATCGCCAGGTTCGTGATCCACAGCCAGACGAGGAAGATGATCACACCGGCCAGGGCGCCGTACGTCTTGTTGTACGAGCCGAAGTTCGCCACGTAGAGCGCGAATCCGGCGGAGGCGACCATCCAGATCACCAGGGCCAGGAAGCTGCCGGGGGTGACCCACTTGAAGCCTCGGCCCCGCGCGTTCGGCGCAGCCCAGTACAGCAGCGCGATCATGATCGTGACCAGCACGACGAGCACCGGCCATTTCGCGATCGACCAGACGTTCAGCGCGGTGTCGCCGATCCCGAGGGTCTTGCCCAACTGGCGGGCGAGGTTGCCGGAGAACACCACGATCAGCGCGCTGACACAGGCCAGGATCATCAGCGCCAGGGTCAGCAGCAGGCGCAGCGGCGTGATCTTCCAGACGGACCGGCCTTCGGGGATGTCGTAGACGGCGTTCGAGGTGCGGATGAACGCGGCCACATAGCCGGACGCCGACCAGAGCGCGCCGACGAGACCGACGATCGCGATGACCGATCCGGTACCGCTGCCGCTGGCCTGCAACTGCTCGACCGCTCCGGTGATGACCGTGCGCGCGGAGCCGGGCGTCAGCTTCGCGATGTTGTCCAGCACGGTCTTGGTCGCCTCCTGCCCCGCGATGCCCAGGATCGACACCAGCACCAGCAGGGCGGGGAAAAGCGCGAGGATGCCGTAGTACGTGAGCGCGGCGGCCCGGTCGGTGAGTTCGTCGTCCTTGAACTCCGCCATCGTGCGCTTGAGCACCGCGCCCCACGACTTCTTGCCCAGCTCGGTGGGCTTGTCGGGCGCGTTCCGTTCCACCTGGGGGTCGGGGCCCGCGCGACGGCCGGACTCCGCGTCGGGACCGGGGTCCGGAGAGCGGTGCTCGCGGCCGGGCTCGTCGTCTCCGTGCTCTTGCTGCCACTTCGATGCCATGACCTACGAGTAACCGCAAAGCCCGGGCTCCGCACGTTGAGCGGGCCCGGATTCCCGGTGTGCGGGTCGGGACGCTTGGTCCGTCCGGGTGATGCGCGGGCGGGGGGCGGGGCGGGGGTGGCGGGTCGGTGCCGGGGGCGGGGCGGTGCTCGGTGTCGGGTCGCCGGCTCGGGGTTCGCCGGCTCGGGCTCGGGGTTCTCCGGCCGGGGCTCGGCGGCGGTCGCTTGCTCGGGCTCGGGGGCGGGGCACTTGCTCGCGTCGGCGTCCGTTGCCGGGGCGGGTGGTCAGGTCGGAGCGAATGTGCCGTGTGTGAGCAGGTAGAGCGCGAAGGCGATGATCAGTGCGCTCGACGCCATTGCGGTGACGAGCCGCCCGCGACTGCCGGTGAGCGCCCGGCCGAGCAGGGCCCCGCCGCCGGCAAGGAGCAGCTGCCAGCTGGCGGACGCCACGAATGCGGCGACTACGAACACGGCCTGCTCGGCGTAGTCCGGCGGGTTCGCGCTTTGGCTGCCGAGCACGAGCGCCGCGAAATAGATGACGGTGGTGGGGTTCATCAGAGTCATCCCCAGCAGCCCGAGATAGGCCCGTGCGGCACCGACCTGTCCGTCGTCGTCCCGGGTCGCCGTCCGGCGCTCGCGGTATCGCCCGAGTTCCCTGACGCCGCCGCGAACCGCCAGTGCGACCAGTACGCATGCCGAGACCCAGCGCAGCGGGACCACTACCGGCTGGATGACGGGGCTGAGGGTGGATCCGCCGACGGCGGCGATCAGCGCGTACAGACCGTCGGCGGTCGCCACGCCGAGCGCGGCGCAGGCACCGATCCGCAGAGACGTACGAGCCGTGAGCGACACCAGATACGCGGCGACCGCCCCCACCGGCATGGCGATGCCATAACCGGCGAGGAGCCCCGCGACCAGGGCGGCGATCATGACCGGACGAGAGCCGGCCCTCGCGTTCGGCCGGCCTGCTGCTGACCCCGCAGCACAGAGGAGGCGGGGGTCAGCGGCGACGAGGCGGCGGTCGTGGTGTCCATGGGCAGATCCTGTGGGGGCGTGGCAATCCGGTCAACAGAATTTCGCGGAGCTCGTCGCGGTGTGGGGGCCGCTCAACGCGGGCCGCCCCGCGATGCGACCGGCTCGTGCCGATGCGGCGAAGCACGGCATGGGCGCCGTCGTCCCCCTCGGATGCCTCCCGGGTGCCTTTCAGGTACCTCTCACGTGCCTCTCAGGTGCCTCCCAGTAGGGCGAACGCGTCGCAAATCGCTTTGACTTCGTTCACGGGCTGAGGCAATCATCCGGGTATGTCACGCACCTTTGACGAACTCGTGTCCGAGGCGGAAGCCGTTTCGGTGGAGGGCTGGGACTTCTCCTGGCTCGACGGCCGGGCCACGGAAGAGCGGCCCTCTTGGGGGTATCAGCGGACGATGAGCGAGCACCTGGCCCGCGCGTCCGCGGCGCTCGACATCCAGACCGGCGGCGGGGAAGTCCTCGCCGGCGCTCCGAAGCTGCCGCCGACGATGGTGGCCACGGAGTCCTGGCCGCCCAACGTCGCCAAGGCGACGCGGCTGCTGCACCCGCTGGGTGCTGTCGTGGTCGCGGATGCGGACGAACCTCCGTTGCCGTTCGCGGACGGCGCCTTCGATCTGGTGACCAGCCGTCACCCCGCGACGGTGTGGTGGGAGGAGATCGCCCGTGTGCTCCAGCGCGGTGGCACGTACCTCTCCCAGCACGTCGGCCACTCCAGCGTCTTCGAACTCGTCGAGTACTTCCTCGGTCCGCAGCCCGAGGAAGTGCGCCGCGCACGCCACCCCGACGACGAGCGCCGGGACGCGGAGGCCGCAGGCCTGGAGGTGGTCGACCTGCGCTTCGAGCGGTTGCGCGTCGAGTTCTTCGACATCGGCGCGGTGATCTACTTCCTGCGGAAGGTGATCTGGATGGTGCCCGGCTTCACCGTCGATCAGTACCGCGACCGGCTCCGGGAACTGCACGCGAAGATCCTGGCCGAAGGGCCGTTCGTGGCACACTCGACCCGCTTCCTGATCGAGGCGCGCAGGCCGGACTGAGCGGAGCCGCCGGGGCGAATCGGGGGCGGACGAGCCGCCTACCCGGCGAACACTCCCGCGCCGTAGAGGTAGAGGGCGACGACGCCTGCCACGCAGACCAGGACCACGAAGGAGCCGAAACTCGTGTGTCTCCCCCGTCGCCGGGGGGCACGCGACCTCCGGAACCGACCGCGCCTACCGGAGCTCCCCGGGCAACCGGAGCCTCCCGACTTCCGGGAGCGGCCCTGGCCCGGCGCCCGCGAAGTGGTGTCGACGGCGGCTTCCGCGAGGAGGCGGCGGCAGGTGGCGGCCAGTTCGCCGGCACCGGCGGCCAGCGGAACTACCGCCTCCGAACGGGCGGGGGCCGTCGTACCGCCGTCGAGGATGCGCCCGGCGCGGACGAGGATCTCTCCCCGGCCGCCGGCCGGCGCGAGGCTGATCCAGCGCTGCACGTGCTCGCCCCTGATGACCACGCCTCCCGCGCGGTCCCGGTACACCGTGTGCTCACGCCACAGCACGTCGGCCAACTCACTCGCGGTGTCCCGCAGTTGCCCACTCATGCTTCCCCCCACGCCGTACGGCCCGTCGACAAGCAACGCACTCTAGCGGCAGGTACACACCAACTGCGCCGGGGGGTCTCGCCGGTGGCCGGGCGGCTGGTTCGCCGGGTTGGAGGTTCGTGCCAGCGTCGGCCCCTTTCCCGCGAGAAGCATGATCGCGTAGGTTGTGGCTTTTCGAAGATGTACGTGCAGGAGTGGAAGTGGGCGGGACCCCTGGAATAACGGCGCTCGCGCAGGTCGTGTCGACGACGCACGGCGTGGATGAGCGGATCGACTGGGGTGAGCTCGAAGACACCGGGGGGACCCGGTTTCCTGCCGACTATGTCGCCTTCATGGAGGTATACGGGGCAGGACAGCTCAGTGAGGCGATCGGCATACTGCTGCCGGTTCCGCGGCCCGACGCCTACGCAGACGGGTCCGGGCTGAAGGACGAGACGGCGAACGCCCGTGGCACCTGGGAGATGTACGGCGGCAGGGCGGCCCTCGATGTGGACCCGGACTCCATCCTGGCTTGGGGCGTCACCAGTGGCGCAGACATCTATTGTTGGTTGACCACGGGCGAGGACCCCGACCTGTGGCCCGTGCTCGTATGCGGGCGGCACACGAATCCTCACTTCCAGGTCCACCCCTTCGGAATGGCGGAGTTCCTGGAGCAGCCGCTCCGGGGCGGCTAAGGGGACGCCTGGACCGGGCTCGGGCGGGCGCACGATCTGCTCAGCCGCTGCCCTTCCTGGTCGGTCAGCCCCGCACACGGACAGGCTCAGCCACCGCACTTCCAGCGGTCGGATCGGACGTCACCACACATCCAACCGCCACGACCACCAACCCGGCGAACCTATGCGGTCACAGCACTAGTGTCATGCGCCTGAAATCCAAGGGCTAAGTATCTGTGTGTTTCTCGTTGGCTGGTGGAGTGACCTTGGTGAGGTAGTCGGCGAGGGACT
>NZ_JBSGYQ010000042.1:0-70500 GCF_053610585.1 Streptomyces sp. NPDC054887
CTTCATCAGACACGCAGACTTCAACGGCACGAGGACCCGGCGACATTGCAACAGGATACAAACTTAGCCCTTGGATTTCAGGCGCATGACACTAGCGGTAGTCGAACTCGACGTAGTCGATGTCGTTCAGCTCGACCTGGAGACCGGCCGCCCGGCGCCCGCGGTCCTTGAAGTACTCCTCCTGAAGGCCCTCGGCGGCGATGCGCTGGAGTTGCTGTTCGCTCGCGCCCGCCGCCTGCGCGTCGAAGAGGCGGCCCGCGTAGGCCGGCGGCAGGTGCTGGGTGATCAGTCGCAGCCGGCTGTCGTCCGTGCTGCCGGGCGCCGCGGTGAAGCCGAAGCGGGCGCGGGTCTCGATCACGATGCCGGTGGTGCTCGCGGCCTGCTGCTTCGCCCGCAGACGGACCCGGGGCTGCCAGTTCTTCGCCACCTCGGCGACCAGGCGGTCGGCGAGGTCCTTGCGAGGCCGCTTGAACTGGCCGGTGAGATAGCGCTCCACCGTGCGCTGCGAGGTGCCCAACCGCTCGGCCACGGCCTTGGTGGAGCCCTTCTCGTGCTTCACCAGGAAGCGCATCTGCGCCTGGGCGGACTTCGGCAGAGGCCGGGTGAACGTGTTCGTCTCCGCCTTCTCGAGGCTGTCGCCCAGGATGCCCATCGCTGACCCCTACTCCCCTTTTCGCCTGTTCGTCTGCTCGCTCATTCGCCGTCGGCGGACGCGTCGCCGCCCTTGATGTGCCGGGCGGGATTGTGGCCCTGATCGAGCATCTGCACCGCCCACATCATCGGCCGGCTGCCCTCGCACTTGACCATGCCGGGTGAAACGCCGAGCCGGAACCCGCCGGGCAGCGGCTTGTCGTCGGGTGTGCGCGGCAGGAAGTCCAGCGGCGAGGGGCCGTCGGACAGGTACACGGCACAGTCGGAGAGAACCGCGATCGGGAAGAGCCCGACCCCCGCGAGCTTCAGCATCTTGCGGTGCATGTTGATCCGGGCTGCGGAGATGACGGCGGCACGGATGTCGGGACGCCACGTCGGGCGTTCCAGCGCCGGCCAGCGTTCGCCGGGCCGGTATCCGATGCCCTGGGGGCGTTCGCGGAGCTTGCCGATGCCGCCCTTCACCGTGGCCTTGACGGCGGACAGTACGGCGGCCTCCTGGGCGTCGACCTGCTTGTGCTCGTCCATCGCCTTGAGGAAGTCGGCCTCGCGCATGCCGGCCACGACGCCGAGCCGCTCCATGGTGGCCATGTACGCGTCGCGCAGCCGCGTGTACCAGCCGTCCAGGTACGCGGCGTTCCGCGGCCGGACGTACGCCTCCGCCGGCCGCACCTCGTACCCGAGCTCCACCGCGTAGGCCACGGTCGGCGTCGCGTACCACGCCGGGCCGGCGGGCCGTTCTCCGTGCGGCGTGAACGGGCTGGGCAGGCGCGGGTCGATGTCGATGTGCGACAGGTCGACGAGCCAGCTGCCGGGCAGCTTCGGGTCGAACGCCGGGTTGTGGAAGTGTTCCGCGGGGCCGATGCCCACGTTCAGCCGGTTCGCGGCGGCGGCGAACGCCATGTTGACGTCGATGCCGACCGCGTAGGGCCTCGCGCACTCCTCGTCGGTGAGCAGCTCCGGGTCGCGGATCCACTCGTACGCCTCCTCGTCGAGGACCTCGGCAGGGGTACGCCGGTGGCCACGCGGACAGAGGGCCGCCACGACGGGGTGTTCGTCCGGGGCTTCCGGTGGCGCGGGGTCCACCGGGGCGGTGAGCGCACCGGGGTTGGGGCCGGACGACCAGGCACCGGTCGTCGCGTCCTTGACGGCGCGGGTGGGCGGGCGCAGCGCCGTCATCAACTCCAGACCGGAGACGGCGCAGGAGCCGCGCGGGGTGATGACTCTGGTGGCGTACGCCCCCAGAACATGGGCCAGGTCCGCCGCCGGAAGGTTCGCGGCGTCGCCCCAGGCCCGGGGATCGAGCGCACCCCAGGGCACGATCGCGAACTGGACGCACTGGCGCCGTCCCGCCTGCGCGGGGCGGTAGACCCTGGCCCACGGCCCGAAGCCGCGCTTGGTCGTCTGCCAGTGGGCCCGCGCGATCTGCTGGTTGACCGGGTGATCGGCGGGCAGGCGCAGGCCCCGCCGGTCTTCCAGCTCGGCCGGCAGGCCGAGCCGCTCGGCGGCCGCCGCGGTGACGACGACCAGCGGGTCGGCGTCCTTGCCGTTGCGGTTCAGCCGGGGCGCTCCGAGACGCGCCTCCGTGAGGGCCCAGTCGACGAGGGCCGGGATGGTCGTCGCGGGGCAGTCGAGCACGAGTCCGCCCACGCAGTACGCCGCCCCGTCACCGTCCAGCACCGCCAGTGGGCCGTGGGCGAAAGCGGGATCGACCGCCGCCTGTGCGGCAGCGGGCTCACGCGCGGGCCTCACCGCCGAGGGGCGACGCGACACCGGTGTGCCCGCCGTCATATGGGCGGGGGGTGACGCGGAGCCGCCGCGCCGCGGCGGAGCCGCGCCCGCCCGCTCCGCCGCGACGGAAGCAGCCGGGCCGGCCCGGTCGGCCGGAGCGGGCTGGACCTGCTGAGCGGGGCCAGCAGGATGGACGGTCGACGTGGACGGCACCGGCCGGGTCGGCGCGGCAAGCGGTGCGGCATCGGTGACCGACGCCGGCGGAGCGGGCCGGGTGGAAGGGGCGCCCTGGACGGGCTGCACGGGCCCAGTGGTATCGGTGCGACCAGTGCTCCGCATAGCACCGGTGCTCTGCGCGGGCTGCGGCTCCTGGGTCGCCGCACTCGCCCGTGGCGCCGACACAGCGGGAGCGGTCGGGGGTGGCGGCACGGCTGCCAGTTGGGTGGCGATGCCTTCGAGCAGCTTCGCGTAGGCGGCTCGGGTGGCCCCCTGCGGTTCGCTGCGGCCGGCCTCCCACCCCGCCACGGTGGTCCTGGTGACCTCCAGCGCGGCGGCGATCTCCGTCTGAGTGAGGCCGTAGTCGGTGCGGAGCCTGGCGCGCTCGGCCGGCTCGGGAAGCTGAGTCCGGCGCGGCCCGGCCTTCAGGAGGGCGTCGACGGGGTCGGGCTTGTTCGCCATACGGCGCTCGCTCCTTCGGTGTCGGGCGTATCGGGCGGTGTGTGTCGGGTTGGTGGGGGTCAGCCGGGATCAGGATGAGTCGATGCCGGCCGCGGCGGTGAGGTGCGGTGCGGCGTCGAGAAATTCGCGCAGGTGCCGACCCGTGAGGATACGGGCGGGATTGCGCCCGGGGGGCAGGGGAAGCCGGTGCCCCAGGGCCCACTGGAACCGAGCGGCGGGGGCCAGGTCGAACACGTACTTGCCGCCCGCGGTGTCGTCCGGCTCCGACCCGACGATCCGGAAGGCGCCCACGCACACCCCGCCGTCGACGAAGGCCAGCAGGAAGTCTCCGTGCTTGCCGACCGTCTGCGAGGAGAAGCGCCACCACCGGGCCGCCCCCTCTGCAACGGTCTGACCCTTGCGAAGCGACTGCCGCACGTCTACCGCGAGCATTCGTCCCTGACCCCGTCCACTACCTGTTCACCGCTCGGAGACGATCTTAGCCGTAACGACTACTTTTATCGGCCGATAAAAGCCCGCGTCTCCTCTGCGGTCGAACGCACGGCGGCGGCGGTCAGACGCCCAAGGGCTCCCAGACCCGGCGGCGCAGCCAGGCACGCAGCCCCTTGGACGTTTCCGGGTCCGGGGGCGGTGGAGGGAGCGGGCGGCTCGTCTCGGGGCGTGGTGCGCCGCGGTGCTCGCGCGCCTCGTCCATGAGCAGCGCGAGGCTCACCCGCTGCCAGAGGACCTCGTCCGGGGTGTCGGCCCGCAGCAACCGGTCCATGGCCTCACGGGCGGAGGGTGATTCGCCGTGGCGCTCCACAAGCCCGGGCCGGAGCTTGTGGAGGTAGGCGCGCTCGTAGGGGTCCTCGACGACCTCGGCGAGCTGGGCGGGGTCCAGGACGGAACTGGTGATCGCCGCCTGCTCCCAGGGGTCTTCCGTCCGGCGCGTCAGCAGGCTCATGCGCCGGCTGCGCCAGTTGCGGGCGCGACGGTCCGCCCCCGCGTCCAGTACGTCCCGCATCTTCTGCGGTGACCTGCCGGTGAGCAGTGAGGGGTGTCCGTCGGCGAACTCCCGCAGTTCTTCGGCGAGGTACAGCCAGACGACGGCCCGGTAGCGATGCAGGTAAAACTTCACGGGCGTGATGTACCCGGCGCGGGCCAGCCTGCCGAACCGCGCGGGGCTGGTGCCCATCAACTGCGCGCCCTCGGTGGTCCCCACGGTCCGCACGCGCTCACGCAGCGTTTCCAGCGTCGGGTCCGCCGTCCGGAGCCTGTCGATCTCCGCGCGGGCGACCCTGCGGTGACTGCCGTCGCTCTCCACCGAGGTACGGACGTGCCCCAGCAGGACGGCCAGGTCGAACTCGCCTCGCTTCAGGCCCAGTTCCTGGACGGCCCGCGACACGGGCAGGGGCTTCGCCGTCTGCGTGACCACGGCGGTTCGGTGTGCTGCCTGTACGGTCATGATCGTCTCCCCGTGAGAACCGAGTACTCTCGGTGACGACCGTAGCCTGGATCGGTTGCGTCCCGCCCGGCCTGTGGAAAACTCCCCGGCCGGGCGAGAACGCGCAGGTCAGAAGTCGCTTTCGGCACTCAGTCCCGGCTGCCTCGCGGCGACGCCGAGGTGTTCGCCGACGCGGTTCACCAGCAGGGTCATCTCGTACGCGATCTGCCCGATGTCGGCTTCGGCGGCGCTGAGCACGCACAGGCAGCTGCCGTCGCCGGCCGCCGTGACGAACAGGACCCCCTCGTCGAACTCGACCATGGTCTGGCGGACCTTGCCGGCCCGGAAGTGCCGGCCCGAACCCTTCGCGAGACTGTGCAGACCCGACGACACGGCTGCCAGGTGTTCGGCGTCCTCCCGCGCCAGGCCGGTGCTGGCCCCGGTCACCAGACCGTCGTTGGACAGCACCAACGCGTGCCGCACGTGCTCCACCCGCTGGGTCAGGTCGTCCAGCAGCCAGTCGAGTCCCTTGTCCATGGCCATGTTTGGGCCTCCCCGTTCATTCGTTCCCCGTTGCCCTGGTCGTCGACCAGCCTTACCCACTGTCGTCGCCGCGGCAAGCACGTGTTCCCACCGGTACGCGTGGGGCGGGTGGGGTGCCGGGCGACGAGGGCGGTTCAGCCGACCGTGTCGAGCAGCCGGGCGGTGTGCATCCTTCCCGCGTACTCGACGAGACGTACGAGGACCTCCTTGCCCGAATCGCGGTCCCTCGCGTCGCACAGCACCACCGGTGTCCCACGGTCCAGGTCGAGTGCGCGCGAGACGTCGTGGGCACCGTAGGCCCGTGAGCCCGCGAAGCAGTTGACCGCCACGACGAAGGGAATGTGGCGGTGCTCGAAGTAGTCCACGGCGGGGAAGCAGTCCTCCAGGCGACGGGTGTCCGCCAGCACGACGGCGCCCAGGGCACCTTGGGACAGCTCGTCCCACAGGAACCAGAACCGGTCCTGCCCAGGTGTCCCGAAGAGGTACAGCGACAGGCCGGACCGGATGGTGATGCGGCCGAAGTCCATGGCGACGGTCGTGGTGGTCTTCCGGTCGACGCCTCCGGTGTCGTCCACCGTACGGCCGGCCTGGCTGAGCTGTTCCTCGGTGCGCAGCGGCCGGATCTCGCTGACGGCGCCGACGAGGGTGGTCTTGCCGACCCCGAAGCCGCCGGCGACCAGGATCTTCAACGCGAGGGAGGCCGTCTGACCGGCCGTGTCGTCGGAGTGCTCGGAGCCCATCGTTCACTTCTCTCAGGAGAGCTGTCAGCATCGGTACGTCCCCCTTCGCGCCGAATCGCTCGGCCGTACGGGGGAATTGGAGGGTCGGAAGGGTCGCGGGAGTCGTCCTCAGAGGGCTCGCAGGCCCTCGATGACCTCCTTCAGAATTCGTTCGTCGGGCAGTTGGGCGGGAGGCACCGGCCGGCTGACCCGCACGTAGCCGGACTCGAGCAGGTCACCGAGGAGTACGCGGACCACGCCGACCGGCAGGTCGGCGCCGGCCGACAGTTCGGCCACGGACTGGGTCTCCAGGCGGCACAGCGCGACCAGGGCGCGGTGTTCGGGGCCGAGCAGTGATTCCTCGGAGCTGTCCGGCGCGTCGTCGGCGAGGTCGACGAGCGCGATGAAGTCGAACCGCGCGCCGCCGGGGCCCGGTTCGGTCCTGCCGCCGGTCATCGCGTACGGGCGCACCAGGGGGCCCGCCTCGGCGTCGTACCAGTGGCTTCCCCGGAGGGTGGGATCGGTGCCTGCGTCCTCGGTCATGTGCGTGCCGCCTTCTGTGCGGTCGTACGGTCAGCCCGCGGCCGGCGGCTGCGCTGCGAACCGGGGCGGCGTGTACAGGTGCTCACCGACGCGCTTGACCAGCCGCGCCATCTCGTAGGCGATGAGGCCGATGTCGGCGGCGGCGGAGCTCAGCACGGCGAGGCAGGACCCGTCACCGGCCGCCGCGACGAACAGCAGGCCGTCGTCCATCTCCACCAGCGTCTGGCGCACGTCGCCGACCCGGAAGTGACGGCCGGCCCCTTTGGCGAGGCTGTGGAAGCCGGACGCCACGGCCGCCAGGTGTTCGGCGTCCTCGCGGTTCAGGGCGCTCGACGCGCCCACGGCCAAGCCGTCGTTCGACAGCACCACCGCGTGCCGCACTTCGCTCACCCTGGTCACCAGGTCGTCCAGCAGCCAGTCGAGTTCGCCGGAGCCGTGGGAGGTGCGGGTCGTCCGTTCGTGCTCGATCACTTCGGATCTCCATCTCTGCCGCGGTTCCATCCGCTGCGGTAGGCCGTCATGCGGTCCCTCGCCTGTTCCGGGGTGCGTCCCTTCCCGGCGTCGTCGTGGGAGGTGTCCGAGGACGGCGGGTCGGGCGGTGCGGGTGCCGCACGCAGTTGCGGGACGAGGTTCGCCTGGCGGACCCTTCTCGGGAGCCCGCTTTCGTCGTTCCCGGGACCGACGAAAGCGTCGTTCCCGGGAACGTCCGCTCGGGGCGTGCGGCTGTGCGGCCGCAGCGCGGTGACTCCGGCGGGCGGGCGTGCGGGTTCCGGCGGCGGCTGTACGGCGAGCGCCGGGCGCGCCGAGTGCCCGGCGGGGGCGGCCGCGTGCGCACGTGCGGGGCCACCGCGCGGAGCGGGAGCCGGCCCGAACCGGGGCTCGTTCTCGTCCCTCGCCGGTTCGTCGTCCCGCCGCCGTGCGCGGGCGGCCGCCGGCTGCGTGTCCTGCGACTGCGTCGCGGTGCTCTGGAGCAGCGCGACGGGCAGCAGGACGACTGCCGTCGTTCCGCCGTAGGGCGAGGTGCGCAGGTGCACCTTGATGCCGTGCCGGGAGGCGAGCCTGCTGACGACGAAGAGGCCGAGCCGGTCGCTGTCGAAGAGGTCGAGCGCCTCGGACTGCTCGATCCTGCGGTTCGCCTCGGACAGGGACTGCGGGCCCATGCCGAGTCCGCGGTCCTCGATCTCCAGGGCGTAGCCGTTTGCGACGGGTTCTCCGGTGACGCGCACCTTGGTGTGCGGCGGCGAGAACTGGGCGGCGTTCTCGACGAGTTCGGCCAGGAGGTGTGTCAGGTCGGCCACGGCGGTGCCCGCAACGGCGGCCTCGGGCAGGTGGCGCACCTCCACGCGCGCGTAGTCCTCGATCTCGGACACGGCGGCGCGTACGACGTTGGTGAGCGGTACGGGCATGCGCCAGGCGCGGCCGGGGGCGGCTCCGGACAGGATGATCAGGCTTTCCGCGTGCCGGCGCATGCGGGTGGTGAGGTGGTCGAGGCGGAACAGGTCGCCGAGTTCCCCCGGGTCGTCGGCGCGGCGTTCCATGCTGTCGAGCAGGTTGAGCTGGCGGTGCACGAGGACCTGGCTGCGCCGGGCGAGGTGGACGAAGACGCCCGATACGCCGCTGGCGAGTTCGGCGCGTTCCACGGCGGCGCCGACGGCGGCGCGGTGCACGGTGGCGAGCGCTTCGCCGACCTGGCCGATCTCGTCGTCCGGGGGCGGCCCCTGAGGGGCTTCCGCCTGGATGTCGATCTCTTCCCCGGCACGGAGCCTGTCCATGGCGTGCGGGAGTTTGCGCCGGGCGATCTCCAGGGCGCTGTTGCGCAGGCTGACGAGTTCGACGACGAGCCGGCGGCCGATGCGTACGGAGATGACGAGGGAGGCCGCCACGGCCACGAGCCCGAGGAGTACGGCTGCCCCGGACGGTGTGAGCGCGCCGCCGGCGAGGGGGCCGGCGGGGCCTGTGGGACTTCTTTCGGCCCGCGCCCCGATGTCGCGTGCCGAGCGCCGGACGGCGGAGTGGGCGGCGTCCCAGGACGCGGCGGGGACGGCTTGTGCGGCCTTCCGGCCTGGCGGCGCGGCGATCACTTCGTCCTCGGCGGCGAGTACGTCGCCGTACGCGCTCTCGCGGGTGAGTGCGCGCCAGGCTTCGCGCGCCGCGGCGGGCAGGTCCGCGACGGCCGACTCGGTGAGGGCTCTGCGGGTCGCCGCCGCTCCGGCGAACTGGCGGTGGCGGCGCGTCTCGAAGCTCCGGGTGAGCTGCGCGGAGGAGAGCAGGGCGTCCTCCCGGGCGAGCATCTCGCCGGCCCGCGCGAACTCGAGCCGTACACGTGCGTCGGAGCCGAGCCGCGCGTCCTGGACGCCGGTGAGGGCCCCCGCGACGCCGAACGCGTCCTGGATGGCCCGTGTGTACTGCGCGTAGGTTCCGTCCCAGTCCGCCCCGCCGTCCAGGACCCGGGTGCGCAGAGTGCTCAGCCGTTCCGTGCCGGACACGAACGTGCCCAGTCTGGAGGCCACCCGACCGGGGAGGTCCGCGCCGTCGGCGACGGTGTGCGTGTCGTCGAGCCGCAGGGCCTCCACCGCCCTATCGGTACGTTTCGCCTGCTGCCGCAGGGCTGCGGCGCGGTCGTCGTCCGGCGACGCGAGGTGGCGGAGCGCGGCCCGGCGTTCCGCCTGGAGTTCCGCCACGGTGGTCGCGACGGGGACACGGATCTCCTCGTCGACACGTTGCAGCCGCTGGAGCCCGGCGACGTCCTGCGCCGTCGTGACGGTGGCGAAGGCCCAGAGAGCGAGCAGGGAGACGACGGGCACCATCAGCAGCGAGACGATCTTCGCCCGCACCGTTCTGGGGCGCAGTCGCCACCGTTCCCGGGAAGCGTCGGCGGGACGTGCCCGCGTACGGGTGTGGCCCCCGGCCGCTCGGGAGTTCTCGTCGGCGGGCGGGCCGGCGTGCGCCCGCCGTCCACGCGCGGAGGGCGCGGACCGGGGTGGTGTGTCGGCGCCCGGGGTCCTGCGGGGTCTGCGCATGGCCTCCTCGTTCCGGGATACGGGGTCGTGCTGGGTGGGTGCTGCGGGGGCGCCGGAGCGTTCTAGGGAACGGCCGTTTCGGTCAGCCGCTCGGCGGAGGCGTAGGCGGCGCGCTCACGCGCCGTGGGCGACAGCGCCACGAAGGCCGCGGTGAGGAAGAGGTAGGACCCGAGACCCACGGCCAGGGGAAAGATGAACTGCATGGCCGTGGCGCCGGGAAGGGCGTCGCCCGAGGGGCTGACCCGGACGCTGACGGCGGCCATGCCCGTGTAGTGCATGCTGCTGACGGCCGCTCCCATGACGAGCGAGGCGACGGCGACCGCGACCGGCGACTTGATGTTCAGGGCCGCCCACAGAGCCGCGGTCGAGGCGACGACCGCGATGACGACGGACAGGCCGACGGTCAGCGGGTCGTAGGAGACGGACCCGTGGAGGCGCAGTGCGGCCATGCCGAGGTAGTGCATGCTCGCCACGCCGAGGCCGGTGGTGACGCCGCCGAGGATCAGCGCCCTGCCGCGGTCGCGGCCGTACCCGACGGCGAACACTCCGACGCCGACGACGAGCATCGCGACGACCAGGCTGAGGACGGTCAGCGGAACGTGGTAGTGGATCTCGGTGCCGGCGACGCCGAACCCCAGCATGGCGACGAAGTGCATCGTCCAGATACCGGTGCCGAGGGCGGAGGCGGCGGTGATCAGCCAGTTGCGGCGGGAGCGTCCGCCCGCTTCCAGCGCGCGGACGGTGCAGCGCAGGGCGAGGGCGGCGCCGATGACGGCCATCGCGTACGACAGCGCGGGTGTCAGCCAGCCGAAGGTGGCGTGGTCCAGGTGTCCCATGGCTCAGGGACGCTAGCCCCGACGGGGGCGTACATCGGGAGCGCATTTCGAAAGCTGCCCGAATATGACAGAGATACATTGCCGAACGATCGGCCTGAGCTCGAACATGCGCGCCGGATCTGCGGTGCGGTCAGCGGAGGCCGGGGCACCTGGGGGACGATGTGCGTATGGCCAACGACCTGACGCACGACGACCCCACGCACGTACAGGAGTTCTTCACGGCCCGCGCCGCGGACTGGGACTCCCGTTTCCCCGACGACGGACCGGCGTACGCCGCCGCGGTGGCCGATCTGGGGCTGCGGCGCGGCGACGCCGTGCTCGACGCGGGCTGCGGCACGGGCCGCGCCCTGCCGTACCTGCGCGAGGCCGTGGGGCCCGGAGGCGCGGTGCTGGGCGCCGATCTCACACCGGCCATGCTCCGGGCGGCCGTGGACGCGGGCCGGGACCGTGCCGCGCGGCTGATCGTGGCCGACGTCGCCCGGCTGCCCGTACGGACGGGCTCCCTGGACGCCGTTTTCGCGGCCGGCCTGATCTCGCACCTCGCGCGGCCGGCGGAGGACCTGCGCGAACTGGCCAGAGTGGTGCGCACCGGCGGCCTGCTGGCCCTGTTCCATCCGGTCGGCCGGGCGGCGCTCGCGGCGCGTCACGGCCGCAGGATCACCCCCGACGATCTGAGGGCCGAGCCGAACCTGCGGAAGCTTCTGGCGGGCGCCGGGTGGCGGATGACGTCGTACACCGACGAGGACGACAGGTACCTGGCGCTCGCGGTCCGGGACTGAGCCGGGAGTCCCGCCGCCCGCGCCCGGTCGTCAGTCGGCGGCCGGGCGCGCGGTGTGCGGGATCGGACAGCCACCCACGCGCGGCGGCGGGAACGTCCCCAGCTCCGCGACCGTGTAGCCGTTCGGGTAACCCTTGATCTCCGGGTTCTGCCGGGCGTAGTGGGGCCTGGTGCGCGGCGGGAGCAGGCGCACGGCACGGGCGCGCAGCCGCAGGGCGCTCCTGACGGCCGCACGGGCGGCCGGCGACGGGGTGTCGTAGCGGAAGGCCCTCAGGAGGGCGTCGTCGAGCAGGGCGAGGCTGGCGCCGCGCACCAGCGGCGCGAGGGGGCGCGGATACCAGGAGGCCATGAGCGCCAGGGTCGCGTCGGAGACCTCGCGCGCCCCCTCGTCCCAGCCGAAGTGCTCCGCCTCGTACGTGTCGAGACAGCGCTCGAACTCCTCGAAGGACTGCGGGATGTCCCTGATGCCCATGTGCCGGCCGAGCGTGCGGTAGTACGCGGCGGCGGCCCGCAGCTCGTGGTCGGACAGCCGTCGCCACCCGTAGGAGTCGATCCAGCGCTTCGGCATGACGACGAACGTGCACAGGACGTAGCGCATGTCGTCGTCGCTGATGTCGTAGCCGCGGTGCATCTGGTTGATGCGCCGGATCGCGGTGCGGCCCTCGTCGGCGTCGAAGCCGTGCTCCACGACGGTGTCCAGGAGCAGCGCGGTGTCGTCGTAGCGCTTCTGGGAACGGTCGGTGAGCTCGGCCGTCCGGGCGAGCAGCCGGCCGATCGCGGGAACCGCGTAGGTGCGGTACAGGGCCAGTTCCAGGGCGCGGGTGTAATCCCAGGGGAACTCGTACGTCGCGGTGAGCCGGTAGATCGTCAGGAAGTCCTTGTCCGGATCGAGGTGCTGGATCTCCTTCAGCCGGTCGTAGCGCTTCAACGCACCGTCCCCCTTCTGTCGCCCGGCCTTCAACTCTACGTTGGAAGACGACACATGGAGGATCCGTGCACCAATCAGCCAGGGGGAAGGCGGTCCACATGTTCGACACCGCGAAGGACACACTCCGCAGGCTCTTCGGGCGGCGTACGGGCGGTGCGGCCGGCGGCACGGCCGGTACGCCCCGGGCGCACCCGCCAACGCGTCAGCACAACCTCTTCGAGGCCGCCGCGGTGTACGTCGCCGCGTGCGCGCAGGACGACGACCGCCGCAGCGAGGAGGCGGCCGGCTGGGTGTCGCCGGAGGCGCTCTCCTTCGGTGTGAACGAACTCGCCTGCCGGGCGGTGACCGCAATCGCGCGAGAGCGCGGCGAGTCGCCGCAGAGCGTGGCCCGTGCCCTGCTCGGCCTGCCGGCGGCCTGATCCGCTCGTTACCTCGCCGCCCTCGACGACGGGGTTACTCACTGGTTAGGGTGCGCCGACGACCGATCCGAAGGAGGGCGCCGTGACCGGGCCGGACACCGACACCGCCGAGAGTGCCGAGGACGCGCTGTTCGTGCTGACCGCGGTGCTGCTGACGCCCGCGCAGTTCCCCAGCGTCCTCGGTGACGACTATCCGCAGGCCTGCGCGGCGCTCGGTCTCGAGCCGTACGCCGACGGGTACGGACTGGTCCTCGGGCAGGACGGCACGGGCGCGCGGTGGACCGTGGTGATCGACGACGTGTCGCTGGTGGCGGTCGCCATCGCGTCCTGGGACTGCGGCATGGAGTACGACCTGTCGCCCGACGAGCGCTCGGTCGTCGCGGGGCTGCCCGGCTGGCCGCTGCACCTCGCGGTGGCCGCCCCCGGCATCCCGGCCCCGCACGACCCCGCACCCGAGGAGGGGGTCGACGGCGGCAGCGGGCCGGCTCTGCTCTCGCCGCCCGACACCGACACCTGGGGAGCTGCCCAGCGGCGGCTCGGCGCCGACGAGATCGCCCTCCAGTGGGCGGCCTGGCGGGAGCAGATCGACGACGGCGAGATGTCCCCCGGCCCCGGTGACGCGCCGCACCCGGGTGTGCGGCGCGTGATCGAGGAGCTGCACGGCTACGTGGCGGCCCCGCCGCCGCCCGGCCGGGTGCGCTCGACGTTCGCGTCCGGCGAGGCGCGCACGCTGCGGGCCGACGGTCCCGGCTGGTCCGTGGTGGCCAGGACCGACGACATCGCCTTCGTGCTGCTGGACGACGAGCCGGGCGAGGTGCTGCCGGTGGGGCGCGGCCCCGAGCTGCCCGGCCTGCTGGCCGCTCTCGACCGGATCGCCGTACGACCCGCCTGACGGCGGCCGTCCCTCTCGCTCAGCGCGTGTTCCCGGGATCGGCGAGGAGCGCCTCCAGGGACGTGTCGGTGTCCGGGTGCTCGCGCAGGGCCGCAAGTTCGCCGGGCCATGGGTCGCGCCACCGGGTGGCACGCCCCGCGGCGCACACCAGGGCAAGAGCGAGCCTTCCGGCCGCTCCCGTGCCGTGCCCGCGCAGCAGGCGCGACGCGGCGAGTGCCGCCTCCACCACGCTGTCGCCCGTTTCGAGGTGGAAGGAGCCGGCCAAGGAGAGCCGTTCGGGCCGTTCCCCGATCAGCTCCAGCAGCCGCTCCCAGCGTGCGGGCTCCGTCTCTCCCCGGCGTACGGCCCCCAGAGCCGCCTCCAGGGCGAGTCCGACCGCCTGACGGAGCAGCCCCGCCTCTTCGAGGGCGTCGACCGCCGCGTCGGTCACGGCCCCGCGGCCCGCGTGCTGCTGCCTGCCGAGTTGTTCGGCGAGGGCGTCCAGGCGGCGCAGTGCGCCGGCCCGCGGCTCCGTGTCGTTCGAGCGCGCCCTCGGCAGTAGGGTGCGGAACACGGCCGCGATGACGGGCAGCGCACGCGGGTCGGCGGACACGTGCACGAGCTGCCGCGCCGCCTCGTGCCACACCTCCCTTGTCCTGGCCGGGTCGACGAAGAGCTCCGCGAGGAGGCGGACGGCGTCCATGGGCCCCTCGGTGCCCTCCGGCCCCAGCCGGGTGGTCAGGGCGCGGCAGACGGCCACCAGCGTGTCGTCGTCGCCGTCCTTGAGCAGGCCGGTCAGGAAGGCGGTGTAGGCGGCCCGGTCCCCCCGGGACGGCCCGGGAGCCCGCGACCCGAGTACGGCTTCTCTGACCGCCGGGGTGCGCATGTGCGACGACAGCCGCTCGGCGATGCCGGCTCGGCCGATCGCGCTCAGCAGGAACGGGGCGACGACGACCCGTACGTCCCGGTGCTGGGCCGGTTCGTCCCAGGCCGCGACGAGCGCGTCGGCAGCGGCCGTCCCGCTGAGCGACCCGAGCACTCTGGCCGCCTCCTTCCTGGTGCCGACGGAGTGGGCCGGGTTCCGCAGGAGAGCCGCCAGCAGGCCGACGGCCGCACCGTCCGGTACGGCGTCGAGGAGGCGGCGTACGGCTGCCATGGCGGCGCGTCCGCGGACGCCGCCCGTGCCCGCGTGCCGGAGCACCGTTGCCAGCAGGTCCGCCGTGACGGCACCTGTGGCGCCGTGCGCGTCGAGACGGCCGAGCGCTCCGATCGCGGCCGCCGCGACGGGCTGGGGCGCGCTCTCGGCCAGGGCGGTGAGCTCGTCGGGGTCCGTCACGAGCGCCGCGGCGTCGGTCCGCTCCCGCAACGGGGCCCGCGCGTCGGCGGCGACCGCCGCGAGGTGCGCCGACCACTCACGGCGCTGACGCGGCAGCCAGCGGCCGGTGTCGCCGGGCCGCACCGGGGGCGCCCAGGGTGTGGCCCGCGGCCTCAGACGCCCGCGCAGGCCGTCGCGCGCGGCGGCTGCCAGGACGTCGTCGAGCAGGTCGGTGCGGCGGGTGGCGAGCGTACGCAGCACCTGCGGGACCGCCGCGAAGGACGGGTCGAGGCGTACGAGTTCCGCACAGCGGCGTTCCCGTGTCGCCGCGGGCCCGGTCCACACCGCCGCCGCGCGGGAAGCGACATCGGGGTCGAAGTGCTGTTCCGCGGTACGGCGCATCAGCGCTTCCAGGGCGGGGAGTTCCGGCAAGTGCGGGGCGAGCAGTTCGCCGATGGCGGTGAGCGTTGCCGGGTCCGGCTCTTCCCCGGCGGCCAGGGAGGACCAGACGGAGCGCGCCGTACGGGCGTCGACGCGCAGGGGTTCGCGCGGTCCCTTCCTTCGCGTATCGGCGATCACCTCGCACAGCAGCCGGGCGGCGAAGGCCGCCCTGGGCCCGTCGCCGCGCGCTCCGGCGCTGTGCGCGGTGCGGCGCAGCCACCTCTCGGCGGCGGCGAGGGTGGCAGCGGTGGAGTCGCGCGACTGGACGGCGGTCATGACCCCGTCGCGCAGCACGTGTTCCCCGACGGCCGCGAGCAGATGCGGCGGCGCCTCGGCCAGCCGGGCGAGAACGGACCGGCGCACGTCGTTCTGGTCGTGCCACGCACGGGCGCAGGACGCCGCGATCCGGGCGTACTCCTGCGGGTCGCCGTCGAATTCCGCGGCGGCGAGCAGTGCGGGCCAGGCCGTCAGCCGTACGTGCAGCCGGTGGTCCGCGGCCTGCTCGCGCAGGACCGGCTCGGCGAAGGCTAGCGGCAACCCGGCGGCCGCCCTGCGGAAGGACCAGCCATTGTGCCGCAGCCGATCGATCAAGGGGGCGAGGGCGGCGGTTCTGTCCTCGGGCCGCAGAGCGGCGACGGCGGCCAGATGGGACGCCGTCGTGCGGCGCCCGAGTTCGCCGCGTGTGCGCTCCTCGACGGCCCGGCGCCGCGCGTCGTCCGGCAGCAGTTGGAGCAGCGCGTCGGGCGCCACCGGAACCGGTCCCCACCCGCGGCGCCCGAGCGGTGCGGCCCGGCACAGCCGCACGAGCTCCGCCAGCTCCCCGGGCGGCAGCGCCCGTACGGCCCGCCGGACGGAAGGCGGCAGCGGTCCCGGCGTGAACTTCAGTACGTACGGTTCGCCGCCGGGTACGGGGGGTGCGGTCCGCAGGATGCGCAGCACCCGGGACGGGTGGCGCAGGAGTGCCACCGCCGCCCGTTCCGTGATCAGGCCGGGGGTCCTGCGCAGCAGCATCAGCCCGGCGCGGGCGTCGCGTTCGGCCACCGCGGTGGCGAGGGTCCGGTGCATCGCCGCGTCTCGTCGGCGCTCCTGGCCGCTGTGGGCGTCGTGCGCGTCGGCGAGCCAGGCGGCGACGGCCCCGGGGGCCGTGCGGGCCAGTGAGTTGAGCACTCCGGCCGGCGGTTCCACGGCCCGGAGCCACAGAGCCGCCGTCCGGGGGGAGCACGCGGGCAGCAGCAGGGCCGCGTCCCGGGGGCCGTGGCGCTCGTGGACGCGCCGCACCAGGGTGTCGGCGAGCGCGGTGCGGCGCCCTGCCCGCAGGACGCGGTACGTGTCGTGGCGCACGGCGCCGGTCTCGTGCAGGGCGAGAGCGGTGAGCGCCTGTTCGTGGAGCGGCAGGCGGACGGCGGCGGAGAGCGCGCGCCGGCGCAGGAGCGGATCCGCGAGGGCCGCGGAGACCGTGTCGATGTCCCGGCGTGCCACGGCGAGGAAGAGCGCCGTATGGCGTTCCCCGGGGTCGCCTGCGTCGAGGGCGGCGTGGAGTGCGGCGTAGGCGTCCGGGGTGAGCGCTCTGCCGTACGGGGCGAGTGCGGCTCTTCGCGCCGGGAAGGGCAGGGGGTCGAAATGGGCTCTCAGCCATCCGGGGGTCGGCGGCCGGGGCTCGGCGTGCGGGGCTTCGTACGGGGCCATCAGCGATCACCGAAGGATCGCGTGGCCTCCCTTCCGTTCTTCATGCGGTCATGGTCACAGCGAATTGATCAGCGGGCAAGAGGTTTTCGGGGTGCGGCAGGTGCGGCGGGTCTGGCGGGTCCGGCACCCATGCCCGCGCACCGAGCCGTGTGGGCCGGGCCCATGGCCGCGACCGTCCGTCCGACAGCACCATGTGGCGCTGCGCCCCCTTCTCCCGTCCCTTCTTCCCGTCCCTTCTTCCCGTCCTCTTCCTGTCCGCCGAACCGTCCAGAAGTGTCCCGAAGCGAATCCGGAGGCTTTCCATGCGCCCGTCCAGAGGCGTCCCGCTCGTCGCCGCGCTGCTCATGGTGCTGACCACCGCCGGCCCCGTCGGCGCCGCGGCCCGCGCCCCCGACGCCCCCTCCTGCGCGCGGCAGGACCGTCCGCCCGTTCCGGGGGCCGTGCACCAGCGCGTGGCCTGTCTGCCGGACCTGACGACGGCGGGGCTGGCCGGCACGCCGTACACCGACATGGCCGACCAGGCGGGGCTGTCCGCGAAGGGCACGAAGAACCCGTCCGGTGTGCCGGGCGCGCAGATCGACGGCTACTTCCGCGACGACTCGCGTTTCAACACCACGCACGGGTGGCGGCACGACGCTCAGTTCGTCATCCGCATGCCCGATCGCTGGAACGGCGGGCTCGTCGTCACGGGTGCGCCCGGAACGCGCAGGCAGTACGCGACCGACACGCTCATCTCCGACCAGGTGCTGGCTCAGGGGTACGCGTACGCGGCGACCGACAAGGGCAACAGCGGGCCGGACTTCTTCACGGACGGCAGGCGGCCCGGGGACGCCGTGGCGGAGTGGAACCGCCGCACCACGGAGCTGACGCGCGCGGCCCGCACCACGCTGAAGCGGTGGTACGGGCACGCTCCGCGGCGCACGTACATGACGGGCATCTCCAACGGCGGCTACCTGACCCGCTGGCAGCTGGAGAACCACCCGGAGCTGTACGACGGCGGGGTGGACTGGGAGGGCGCGCTGTGGACGGCCGACGGCGGTGGTCTGCTCGGCTCCCTGCCCGTCACCGTGGCCCGGAGCCTCGGCCGGGCGGACGACGCGGACATGCTGCGGGCCGGGTTCGCACCGGGTTCGCGGTTCCTGTGGCCGTACCACGAGAAGGCGTACTGGGGACTGACGCAGAAGATCTACCGCGCCGAGTTCGATCCGTCGTACGACCCGGCCTGCCCGGGCTCCACCGCGGGCGCCACGCTGCCGGAGATCCTCGCGCCGTGCGCGTCGGACGCGGAGTACGACTACGCCGCCCGCCCCGAGGCGGTGCGCCGCGCGGTGGGACGGGTCGCGCTGACCGGACGGATCGGCAGGCCGCTGATCACCCTGCACGGCGACCTCGACACGCTCCTGCCGATCGCCACCGACTCGGACGTGTACGAGCGGATGGTGACCCGGCGGGGCCGCTCCGCGCTGCACCGCTACTACACCGTCGAGGGCGGCACGCACGTGGACTCGCTGCACGACACGTATCCCGACCGGCTGCGGCCCATCCTGCCCTGCTACCGCTCGGCGTTCACGGCTCTCGTCGGGTGGGTCGAGGAGGGCAGCGCTCCGCCCGCGGACCGGACGATCGCCCGGCCGGCGGGCGGTGACGTGGTCAACTCCTGCGCGCTGAGCTGAGCCGGGGCTCAGACCCGCTCCAGGGGGCGGTGCGGCTCCGCCGGCAGGACGACCTCGATCCGGTCGCCCGGCCGGACCGCACCGCCCGCCCGCACGACGCTCATGATCCCGGCCCTGCGCACGACCTCGCCCTGCGCGTCGCGGCCGACGACCTGCTTCAGGAGGCCCTGCTGGAAGGCCTCGATCTGGAGGCACGGGTTGCGCAGGCCGGTGACCTCCACGACCGCTTCGGCTCCCAGGTGCAGCAGGGTGCCCTCGGGGAGCCCGAGGAGGTCGATGCCGCTGGTGGTGACGTTCTCGCCGAGGTCGCCGGGCCGCACCGCGAAACCCGCGCGGCTCAGCTCGGCGAACAGCTCCTCGTGGATGAGGTGCACCTGGCGCAGGTTCGGCCGGGTGGGGTCCTGCGCGACGCGGGAACGGTGTTTGACGGTCGTCCCGGCGTGCACGTCGCCCTCCACACCGAGACCGGCGAGCAGCGTGACGCTGTCGCGGTTCGGCTTGGTGAACGCGTACTCCCCGTTGCTGCTGACCGCCGTCACTGTGCCGCTCATGCCGCGAAGCCCCCTTGTCCGTATCCGTACTCGATCTTCCGCAGACCGTATCCCGGCACGGTCCCGGCGGGCTCAGCGGCCGATCTGCTTGCGGGAGATCCCGCGCAGCCTGCGGCGCTGCGAGTTGTCCAGCAACAGGTAGGCCGCGACGGGCACACCGATCATGACCAGCAGGGCGGGCCAGAAACCGACCAGCCAGATCAGGGCGACTCCGACCACGACGCCACCGGTGGCGACCTTCGCGCTCTTCGACATCTTCGACGCCTCCTTCGCGGCTGCTGCCGCCTCATGCTCCACCAACGTGCGCGCCCGCGCCACAGTTCCGCCGACCGGCCGCTAACCCGCCGTCCGCCGACCGGCACCGCCGTCCCTGAGCGGCGCTCCGACGTCGTGCATGTGCCGCAGGGCCTGCCGGTACGAGTCGATCAGTCCGGTCTCCGTGTACGGCACGCCGAGGGCGGCGCAGTGCGCGCGCACCAGCGGCTGGGCGAGCCGGAGGTTCGGGCGGGCCATGCTCGGGAAGAGGTGGTGTTCGATCTGGTAGTTCAGGCCGCCGAGGAACCAGTCGGTGAGCACCCCGCCGCGTACGTTGCGCGAGGTCACGACCTGCCGGCGCAGGTGTCCCCAGCGCTCGCCGCCGGGGTCGGGCATCTCCATCCCCTTGTGGTTCGGCGCGAACGCCATGCCGAGGTGGAGGCCGAAGAGCGCGTGGTGCACGAGCGCGAACGCGACGGCCCTGCCCGGCGACATGACGGCGAACAGGAAGCCGAAGTACCCGAAGAGGTGCGCCACGAGCAGGGAGCCCTCCCGAAGGCGTGCACGCACCGGCAGGCGGCGCAGGTACTGGAAGCCGTAGACCTTCAGGGCGATGCCTTCGAGCAGCAGCATCGGGAAGAACAGGCGCGCCTGGTGGCGGGTGAGGCGGCGGGCGAAGCCGGCCCGCTGTTCGGCCTGCTTCTGGGTCCACACCAGGGCCCCCACACCGACGTCGGGGTCCTTGTCGACGTGGTTGGGGTTCGCGTGGTGGCGTACGTGCTTGTCGTTCCACCACGCCTGGTTCATGCCGAGCAGCAGATTGCTGTGGACGAGGCTGATCGCCAGGCTCACCCTGCGGTCGCCGGTTATCTGCGCGTGCCCGGCGTCGTGGCCGACGAAGGCGGTACGGGCCCAGAGCACCGTCAGCGGCGGGGCGAACGCGAGCGCCCACCAGGAGTCGCCGACCAGCACCATGCCGGTGACGACGGCGGCCATGGCGAGCAGATTGGCCGCGATGCCCCGCGCGTACCAGCCGGGGCGGCGTTCCAGCAGGCCCTGGTCCCTGGCGCTGCGCAGGAGCGGGGCGAAGTCGCTCCCCGGGGAGGCTGTCGTGGGTTCCGCGACAGCGGCGGCCTGCGGCATGGGGGTCTCCGGTTCTGAAGGGGCTCCGAGCAGTGCTCCGAGCTCCCGAAACTACGGGCGGGGACTCCTGGGCGACCATGGTGGCAGCACCCGGGTTCCGGTGGTGCCCGCCCCATGGGCGGGCGTGGTTGCCCGGGCGCCCGGGCTCCGTCACGATGGCCCGGGAGGCCGGAGTGAGCGATGCATGGGTGGCTCTGGAAGCGGGGGCCGACCCCGGGGTGCGGATCGCCGAACTGCGCCGCGCCCACGAGGTGTTCACCACGGCCGGACGGCTGGAGCGGCGGGTGCGTTCCGTCGTCGGCGAGTCCTGGCGGCGTTCCGCGCGGGCCCGCGTCAGCCCCGACACGACGGCGTGCGTGGAGCTCGCCGACGGGGACCTCTGCACGTACCGGGACGAGCATCCGCTGGCGCCGGTGATGCCCCTGTTCCGCGAGCTGATGGGCGCCTTCGCGCGCGACGGGGAGCATCTGCTCGCGGTGTGCGACGCGCGGAGCCGGCTGCTGTGGGTCGAGGGGCATCCGAGGACCGAGCGGCGCGCCGCGCGGCTGAACTTCGTGCCGGGCGCCCGCTGGGCCGAGTCCGCCGTGGGCACCAACGCGCCGGGGACCGCCGTCGCCCTCGACCGGCCCGTGCAGGTCTTCGCGGCCGAGCACTTCAGCAGGCCCGTACAGCCCTGGACGTGCGCGGCGGCCCCGGTGCACGATCCGCACACCGGTCGGCTCCTGGGCGCCGTCGACATCACCGGCGGCAACGGGCTCGCGCACCCGCACAGCCTGGCGTTCGTGCAGGCGGTCGCGTGCGCGGCCGAGTCGCGGCTCGCGCTCCTGGCGCCCCCCGCGCGCGGGCGGCTCCGGCTCGGGGCGTTGGGCAGGGACGAGGCGCTGCTCCGCGCCGGAGGCCGCGAGGTGCGCCTCGGCCGGCGCCACAGCGAGATCCTGGTGCTGCTCTCCCGTCACCCCGAGGGCCTCACCGGTGAGGAGCTGCTCATCGCCCTCTACGAGGACGAGGCGGTCACCCCCGTCACCCTGCGCGCCGAGATGGCCAGGCTCCGCCGCCTGCTCGGCCCGGATCTGGTGCTGTCCCGCCCGTACCGGCTCGCCGGGCCCGTGGACACCGACTTCGGGGCCGTCGAACGCCGCCTGGCGTCCGGTGGGACGACCGCTGCCATGAGCGGGTACGCCGGCCCGCTGCTGCCCGCCTCGCGGGCGCCGGAGGTGGTGCGCGTACGCGAGCGCCTGGCGGACCAGTTGCGGCACGCGCTGCTGGTCCGCGCGGATCCCGGGCTGCTGGCGGACTGGGCGTACAGCCCGTGGGGCCAGGACGACCTGCCCGTCTGGGAGGCGCTCGCCTCCGTGGTGCCCGCGCCGCAGCGGCCCGCCGCCCTGAGCCGGGTACGCGAGCTGCACGCCTGGCAGGGCGCCTGACGCGGACCGGGAACCGGGGAGGGAGGCGTACGGCCGGTTCCGCTCGGTTGCGCCGGATGACCGCTTCGTACTGCGAAGCCCGCGCCGCCTCTTTAGTGTCGTTCCCGGAAGTGTCGTACAAGGAGCGTCGTCCGCCGGTGGCACACCGCGCTGCGTGACCCGCCGGGGCGCCGCCCCGGCGTCCGACCGGCCGAACCCGGAGGAGCCCCCATGCCGGAGCTGTTCATCGGCGGCACATGGACCGCCGCCGCCGACGGAGGGGTGCGCGAGATCCGCTGCCCCGCCGACGGTTCCCTGGTGGCGACCGTCGACGAAGCGGGCCCCAAGGACGCCGCGGCGGCCGTGGTGGCGGCGCGTGACGCGTTCGACCGCGGCCCCTGGCCGTCGACGCCGGCCGCCGAACGGGGGGCGCTGCTGCTGAGGGTCGCCGCCCTGCTGGAGCGCGACAAGGACGCGTTCGCGCGAGCCGAGTCCCTGGACACCGGGAAGCGGCTCGTCGAGAGCGAGTACGACATGGACGACATCGCGAACTGCTTCCGCTACTTCGGCAACCTGACGGCCTCCGGCGGCTCGGACCGGATCGTCGACACGGGCAACAAGGGCGTCGACAGCAGGGTGGTCCACGAGCCGGTGGGCGTCTGTGCCTTGATCACCCCGTGGAACTACCCGCTCCTCCAGACCGCCTGGAAGGTCGCTCCGGCGCTCGGAGCGGGCAACACGTTCGTGCTCAAACCCAGCGAACTGACCCCGCACACCGCCGTCATGCTGATGAAGCTGCTCGCCGAGGCGGGGCTGCCCGACGGTGTCGCGAACCTCGTCCTGGGCGCCGGGCCGACGGCGGGCGCGCCGCTGACCGAGGACCCGCGGGTCGACATGGTGTCGTTCACCGGCGGGCTCGCCACCGGGCGCCGCATCATGGCGGCCGCCGCCCCGACGGTGAAGAAGGTCGCCCTGGAGCTGGGGGGCAAGAACCCGAACATCGTCTTCGCCGACGCCGACTTCGAGGCGGCGGTCGACCACGCCCTGATGGCCGTCTTCCTGCACTCCGGTCAGGTCTGTTCGGCCGGCGCCCGGCTGCTGGTGCAGGACGAGCTGCACGACGCGTTCGTCGGGGAGCTGGTCGAGCGCGCACGCGCCATCCCCATCGGCGGGCCCTTCGACGAGAACGCCCGTACCGGACCGCTGATCTCCGCCGCCCACCGCGAGAAGGTCGAGGCGTACGTCGCGGCGGGGCTGGCGGAGGGGGCGAAGCTGCGCTGCGGCGGAGCCCGGCCCGACGACCCGGCCCTCCAGGACGGTTACTACTACCTGCCCACCGTGCTGGACGAGTGCACGCCCGGCATGTCGGTGGTGCGGGACGAGTCGTTCGGCCCGGTGCTCACCGTCGAGACGTTCCGGGACGAGGCCGAGGCCGTCGCCCTCGCCAACGACACCGTCTACGGCCTGACCGGCGCGGTCTGGACCGAGGACGTGGCGCGGGGGCAGCGGGTCGCGTCCCGGGTCCGGGCCGGGACCCTGTGGATCAACGACTTCCACCCGTACGTCCCCCAGGCCGAATGGGGCGGGATGAAGCAGTCCGGCTTCGGCCGCGAACTGGGACCGGCCGGCCTGGCGGAGTACCAGGAGGCCAAGCACATCTGGCGCAACCTCGCCCCGGCTCCGCAGAGGTGGTTCGCATGAGCACGAGCGGCACCGGAGGGGCTCCGGAGGCCCCCGTCCCCCAGGGCGACGCCCGCACCCAGACGCAGCAGGACGACGACGCCCTCGGCGAGCTGGGCTACCGCCCCGAACTCAAGCGCACCCTGGGCAACTTCCACACCTTCGCCGCCGGGGTCAGCTACATCTCGATCCTGACCGGCACCTTCCAGCTCTTCTACTTCGGCGTGTCCTTCGGCGGCCCGGCGTACTGGTGGTCGTGGCCGATGGTCTTCGCGGGCCAGCTCATGGTGGCGCTGTGCTTCTGCGAGCTGGCGGCCCGGTACCCCGTCGCGGGCTCGGTCTACAACTGGGCCAAGACCATGGGCGGGCCGCACATCGGCTGGCTGGGCGGCTGGATGATGATGACGGCCACCATGGTGACGCTGTCGGCCGTGGCCCTCGCGTACCAGATCACGCTGCCGCAGATCGACGACTGGTTCCAGTTCGTCGGCGACGGCAGCGGCAAGACCGACGCGGCGGCCAACGCGGTGCTCCTCGGCTCGGTCCTGGTGCTCTTCTCGACCCTCGTCAACGCCTTCGGCGTCACACTCATGGCCCGGATCAACTCCGCCGGCGTGTTCATCGAGCTGATCGCCGCCGTCGCCCTGATCGTCTTCCTGGCGGCGCACATCACCCGGGGCCCCAGCAGCGTCCTCACAGAGACGTACGACCTCGGCAGCGGCCAGAGCCTCGGCTACTTCGGCGCGTTCCTGACCGCCTCGCTGGCCTCCGCGTACGTCATGTACGGCTTCGACACGGCCTCGTCGCTCGGCGAGGAGTCGCACAACCCGGGCAAGAACGCGCCGCACGCCATCCTGCGGGCGCTCGTGGCCTCCTTCGTCATCGGCGGACTCATCCTGCTCTTCGCCCTGATGGCCGTACCGGACCTGGCGGCGGAGGAACTGTCCACGGGCGGTCTCCAGTACGTCGTGCTGGAGACGCTCGGCTCGACGGTCGGCGAGATCTTCCTGTGGGCCGTGGTCGTCGCCATCACGGTCTGCGTGCTGGCCGTGCACGCCGCCGGCATCCGGCTGATGTTCGCCATGGCCCGGGACAACAACCTGCCCGCGGGCTCCGTGCTCGCCCGCGTCAGCCCGCGCTTCCAGACGCCGGTGGTGCCCGCCGTGCTGATCGGCATCGTGGCCGTCGTCATCCTGGTGATCAACATCAACCAGCCGCAGATCTTCTCCGTGATCACGAGCATCGCGATCATCATGATCTACGTGGCCTACCTCATGGTCACCGCGCCCATGCTGGTCAAGCGGCTGCGCGGCCAGTGGCACCCGGCGGAGGGGAACTTCTCGCTCGGCAGGTTCGGCCTGCCGGTCAACGTCCTCGCCGTGCTGTGGGGCATCGCGATGGCGGTCAACCTCGCCTGGCCGCGCCCCGAGGTCTACAACGCGACCGGGCCGCAGCACTGGTACCTGCGGTGGGGTGCGTTCCTCTTCATCGGCGTCGTCGCCCTCGGCGGCTTCGCGTACTACTGGTTCGTGCAGCGGCACAGGACGGGCGTACTGGACGAGCACCGCTTCGACGCCGAGGGGGCCCCTCCCCCGCCGTCCGCCGCCCCGTGACCCGCCGACCCTGGAGACCCGATGCCCTCAGTGAACCCGCCGGCCGTCTACGACTACGTCGTGGTCGGAGGCGGTACGGCGGGAGCCGTCGTGGCCGCGCGGCTGACCGAGGACCCGGCCGTCACCGTCTGCGTGGTGGAGGCCGGCCCTTCGGACGTGGGAGACGACAACATCCTGCGGCTTGACCGGTGGATGGCCCTGCTGGAGTCGGGTTACGACTGGGACTACCCGGTGGAGCCCCAGGAGAACGGCAACAGCTTCATGCGGCACGCCCGCGCCAAGGTGCTCGGCGGCTGCTCCTCGCACAACTCCTGCATCGCCTTCTGGGCGCCCGCCGAGGACCTCGACGAGTGGGGCGCGCTCGGCTGCACCGGCTGGAGCGCGGCGGACTGCTTCCCCCTCTACCAGCGCCTGGAGACCAACGACGCGCCCGGCGACCACCACGGCCGCTCGGGCCCGGTGACCATCCGAACCGTCCCGCCCAAGGACCCGTGCGGCGCGGCGCTGCTCGAAGCGTGCCTGGCCGCCGGCATTCCCACCACACCGTTCAACACCGGCAGGACGGTCGTGCGGGGCGCCCACTGGTTCCAGATCAACTCCCGCCCCGACGGCACCCGTTCGTCCGCCTCGGTGTCGTACCTCCATCCGGTGCTCGGCAAGCGGCCGAACCTGGAGGTGCGCACCGGGCTCCAGGCCAGACGGCTGCTGTTCGACGACGAGCAGGCGGACGGCGGCGGCGCTCCCACCGGCCGCCGCTGTACCGGTGTCGAGTACCTGGAACCCGACACCATCCACACCGGGGCGGTCCTGGCCCGCCGCGAGGTGATCGTCGCCTGCGGGGCCATCGACTCGCCGAAGCTCCTGATGCTGTCGGGCATCGGACCGGCCGGGCACCTGCGCGACTGCGGCGTGCAGGTGCGGGTCGACTCCCCCGGCGTCGGATCGCACCTCCAGGACCACCCGGAGGGCGTGATCATGTGGGAGGCGAAGCAGCCCATGGTCACCTCGTCCACCCAGTGGTGGGAGATCGGCATCTTCGCCGACACACGGCCGGGCCTGGACCGGCCGGACCTGATGTTCCACTACGGCTCGGTGCCCTTCGACCTGAACACCTACCGGCGCGGCTACCCGACGACGGACAACGCGTTCTGCCTCACGCCCAACGTCACCCGGGCGCGCTCGCTCGGGACGGTACGGCTGCGCAGCCGCGACCCCCGGGACAAGCCGAAGGTCGACCCCCGGTACTTCACGCACGAGCACGACGTCCGGGTGATGACGTACGGGCTGCGCCTCGCACGGGAGATCGCCGCCCAGGCCCCGATGGCCGACTGGGCCGGCGCCGAACTGGCGCCCGGTCCGGGGGCGACGACCGACGAGGAGCTGTTCGCGTACATCCGCGAGACCCACAACACCGTCTACCACCCGGCCGGGACGGTACGGATGGGTCCGGCCGAGGACGCCGCGTCACCACTCGATCCGCGGCTGCTGGTCAAGGGAGTCACGGGGCTGCGGGTGGCCGACGCCTCGGTGATGCCGTTCCTGCCCGCCGTCAATCCCTGCATCACCACGATGATGATCGGCGAGAAGTGCGCCGACATGATCAGGGCGACCTGACCGCAGGAGTGCGCCGCCGGGCCGGCGGACGGCAGCCCAACGCGCGGCGGGCACACCGGCCCCCGCCGCAACCCGGTCGCAACGTACGGTCTCCTAGCCTCGCGCCGAGTGCCGCCCGACGGCGGGCGGCGCCGGAGGGAGGCCACCGCGATGACCCGATACTCCGCGCCCGGCAGCGAGGGCGCGATCGTCTCGTACCAGCCCCGCTACGACAACTGGATCGGCGGCGCGTACGTCCCGCCGGTCCGCGGCCGTTACTTCGAGAACCCCAGCCCCGTCAACGGCCGCCCGTTCACCGAGATCGCCCGCAGCTCCGCCGAGGACGTCGAACTCGCCCTCGACGCGGCGCACGCCGCCGCGCCCGGGTGGGGGCGTACGGCGGCGGGGGACCGCGCGAACGTCCTGCTGCGGATCGCCGACCGCATGGAGGCGCACCTGGAGGAACTGGCCGTCGCGGAGAGCTGGGAGAACGGGAAGCCGGTCAGGGAGACCCTGGCGGCCGACATCCCGCTCGCCGTCGACCACTTCCGGTACTTCGCCGGCGTGCTCAGGGCCCAGGAGGGTGCGCTCAGCGAGGTCGACGACGACACGGTCGCGTACCACTTCCACGAGCCGCTCGGCGTGGTCGCGCAGATCATCCCGTGGAACTTCCCCCTGCTGATGGCGACGTGGAAGCTGGCGCCGGCACTGGCGGCCGGGAACGCGGTCGTGCTGAAACCGGCCGAGCAGACGCCCGCGTCCGTCCACTACTGGATGAGCCTGGTCGCGGACCTGCTGCCGCCGGGCGTGGTCAACATCGTGAACGGCTTCGGCGAGGAGGCGGGCAAGCCGCTCGCGTCCAGCCCCCGCGTCGCAAAGATCGCCTTCACGGGCGAGACGGCGACGGGCCGGCTGATCATGCGGTACGCCGCCGAGAACCTGCGGCCGGTGACGCTGGAGCTGGGGGGCAAGAGTCCGAACATCTTCTTCGACGACGTGTGGAACGCCGACGACGACCTGCGCGACAAGGCCCTCGAAGGCTTCACGATGTTCGCGCTCAACCAGGGCGAGGTGTGCACCTGTCCGTCGCGCGCGCTGATCCAGGGCGGTCACTACGGCGACTTCCTGGAGGCGGCGGTCGCCCGTACGGAACAGATCACGCCCGGCCACCCGCTGGACACCGACACGATGATCGGCGCCCAGGCGTCCAGCGACCAGTTGCACAAGATCCTGTCGTACGTGGAGATCGGGCAGCGGGAGGGCGCCAAGGTCCTGACGGGGGGCCGGCGGCTGGAGCCCGGCGGTGACATGGCCGGCGGCTACTACGTGCAGCCGACGGTCTTCGAGGGCGACAACCGGATGCGCGTCTTCCAGGAGGAGATCTTCGGCCCGGTCGTCGCGGTGACGTCGTTCTCCGACTTCGAGGACGCGATGCGGACCGCGAACGACACGCTGTACGGGCTCGGGGCCGGCGTATGGACCCGGGACATCAACACGGCGTACCGCGCGGGGCGGGCCATCCAGGCCGGACGTGTCTGGACCAACTGCTACCACGCGTACCCGGCGCACGCCGCCTTCGGCGGCTACAAGCAGTCGGGCATCGGCCGCGAGAACCACAAGATGATGCTGGAGCACTACCAGCAGACGAAGAACCTGCTGGTGTCGTACTCGCCGAAGAAACTGGGCTTCTTCTAGGAGCACGCGGGAAGGCGCCCGACCAGCGCTCCGGCCGGTCGGGCGCCCTGCGTGACCTCTGCTCAGCGGACCGGCGTCACCCCGCAGGGCCGGCCGTTCAGCCGGAAGACGCGGGGGTCGTTCGCCTGGCCCGTCGACTTCCCGTTGAAGCCGAAGCGCGCGGTCGCGCCGGGAGGCAGGTCCGCGTTCCAGCTCAGTGACTTGGCCACGACCTGGGGACCGGTCTGCGAGATCGTGGCTCCCCAGGTGCCGGTCACCCGCTGCGTGTCCGCGAACGACCACGCGAGCTGCCAGGGGCTGAGCGCCCGGGTGCCGGTGTTCTTCAGCACGACCTGGGTGGTGAAGCCGCCGTCCCACCGCTGCGAGGTGTACGCGACCTCGCACGTCGCCGGACCGGTGTCGCCCGCGCCCAGGTCGTCGACGTAACCGGCGACCCAGGCCAGTGGGGCGTTCCAGTTGATGGTGACCTCGTTCGTCGCCCACGATTCGATGTGGTCGATGTAGCACATCGCCGGGGCGCAGCCCTTCAGTTTGCTCTGCGCCAGCGGGTCCTCGATGCCGTCGTTCGGTCCGCCCGCGAGGGAGCCGGGCGCCGGGTTCGGCAGGGAAGGATCGAGCTGGTGGGCCCAGAAGCGGTGGTGCTGGTTGCGCGCGTCCCGCTCGCCGTACCCGGTGACGTACGACGTGTTGAGCGGGTTGCGGCCGAGGAGGTAGTCCAGTCCGCGCAGCACGGCGTCCCGGTAGGCGGCCTTGCCGGTCAGGTCGTGCGCGGTTCCCAGGACCACCATGTTGTTGGCGACCTGGCCGTTCGAGCCCCACACGTAGTGGCCGTCGGAGGGGGCGTACGGAACGCCGTACGCCCCCTTGCCGGAGTCGGCCGCGTAACCGTCCGCCGCTCGCGTCACCGTGGCGCGCACGGCCTTGAGCTGGTCGGCGGAGAGCCGGTTGGGCACGGTGGCCAGGTCCAGGGCGCCCAGGCCCGCCGTCGCTCCCCAGGACATGCCGCCGCGCGGGAAGACGGCGTCGGTGTCCCCGTGCAGCGGTGAACCGAGAAGCGCCTGACGGTAGGTGTCCTGCCCGGTGGTGATGAAGAGTTCTGCCGCCGCCCAGTAGAACTCGTCCCGTACGTCGGTGTCGGGGTACGCGCCCCCGCCCGTGCCGTCGTCGGGGTCGGCCAGGATGTCCGGGTGCGCCTTGGCAGCGGTGTAGGCGCTGCGGGCGGCCTTGTCGCAGCGGGACGCGAAGGCGGCGTCGTACGGCGCGAAGAGACGGGCGCACTGGGCGGCGGTGGCCGCCAGGTTGAGGGTGGCCGCGGTGGACGGCGGATGCAGTTCGCGGGGCTGGGGGTCGCGGTCCGGCCGCGTCGGCAGCCCGGTCCATGCCTTGTCGTGGAGCTTGTGGTGCGCCATACCGGCCAGCGGCTCGCCCGCCGGGACCTGCATGCGCATGAGGAAGTCCATCTCCCAGCGGGCCTCGTCGAGGATGTCGGGGACGGCGTTGCCGCGCTCCGGCACCCTGAGTCCGCCGTCGCCCAGGGGTGCGGCGTCGGCGTTCTCCTCCGTCAGGGTCCGCTCGAAGGCGGACATCAGCTGGGCCACCGATATGCCGCCGTTGACGACGTACTTGCCGTGGTCGCCGGCGTCGTACCAGCCGCCGGCCGCGTCGAGGCGGTAGTCGCACACGCCGGGCTGGCACGGCACGTCGTTGTCACCCTGGTTGGGGCTCACGTTGACGTGGCCCGCCGGGCGGGCGTACTCCTCCCCGACGAGGTCCGCGTCGATCTCCGTGCCGCTGCGGTTGTGGTAGAAGTACGCGAGCGCGTCGGTGCGCAGCGACGCGTAGAGGTCGTCACCGATGGCGAACGGCTCACTCCGGTCCCCGGCGACCGTGACGGTGTAGCCCTGTCCTGCGGTGGTGAAGGTGCCGAAGTCGAAGGTGTGGACTTTCTGCCGCGAGGTGTCGTCGACGCCCGCAGGGGTGGTCGTGCCACTGGCCCGCCGGGTCCCGTCCGCGGCGTTCAGCGTCCAGGGGAGCGGCTCGGTCGCCTCGGTGACGTACGTGCCGCTCTTCGGGCCGTGGGTGAGGTAGCCGACCTGGTTGACGCGGACGGGAGACCCGGTGTCCGGTTCGTACGGGGGCGGCGCGGTGCCGCCCCGCAGCGAGACGTCGTCGAGGCAGAAGGTGAACGCCTTGTCGCTGCCACCGAGCTGGAAGACGAGCTGCGCGGCGTCATGGTCGGCCGCCGCCGTGAAGGTGTGGCTGACGCGTTCGGGACTCTGGCCGACCGGCTGCGCCGCGGAGAGCTCCGTGGTCCAGGGATCGGCCCCGAGCTGCACGTTGGTGCGCATGGTGAGGGGCACCGTCGAGGACGCCGTGTAGCTGAGCGTGTATCCCTCACCGGCGGTGAGGGCGAGCGCGTTCTGCCCGATGATGGCGTCCCACGGGTTCGCCGTACCCGCCGGGACATCGGCGCACAGGCGTCCGTCCACGACCTCGCCGGGACTGCTGGCGGTCCACCACCAGGGGGCGGTGCCTTCGGAGAAGTCACCGTTGGCGATGAGCTCGGGTGGTTCGTCGGCCGGTTCGGCGGCGACGGCGGGTGGGGCTGCGGCGGGTGAGGCGACCACGGAGCCTGCCAGCAGGCCGGCGAGGGCGGCCAGGGCGGCCACGCCCGGCGCCGAGCGTCCGCGACGCCGGATCGTACGGGACTGGGGAGGCTGATGAGGTGACACGCCGGGTCCTCCAGCGGAAAGTAGGGGTGCGGGGCATGAGGACATGGGGAGTTGCGCGACGGGGGTTGGGGAGCGCTCCCGCCGCCGCCCCGCCACCTGGGTGGGGCAGCGGCGGGACGTCGTCGGTCAGGTGCAGTCCTTTCCGTTCGGGGTGAAGCCCGAGGGTGCGCCGGCAGGCGCACCGGAGCCCTGGACTCCGGAGGAGGCGGCGCCGCCCGCCGGAAGGGCGGCGTTGTGGGCGCGACGCCGTTCGCGGTCACGACGAGGCCGCTCTGGGAGGTGGTGGCGTTCCACGCGCCGCTGAGGTCGAGGCCGGCGTCCTTGCCGTCGTTCAGGCCGGAGTCGCCGCGCCAGTCTTCCTCCGGAGGTGCAGCATGGTGGGCACGCGCAACGGAACGGTCCTTCCTTACGTCGGGGTGAGGGGAGGTGGCGTGTCCGGTCAGGCGGGAAGTGCGCCCCAGGCCAGGGTGGCGCCGGTGTACGCGGGGACGGCGGGGGCATCGGCGTACGCGGTCGCCGTCGAACGGCTGTAGTCGTCGGCCTCGTTGAAGTTCGACCAGTCCGACTTGCTCATCCGGAGCTGGATGTCACCGGTGTCCTTGCCCGCCGCGAGGGAGCCGCCGGCGAACGTCACCTCCAGGTAGGCGTCGGCGCCCGTGACCGGCGAGGTCAGTGGGACGACCTTCAGCTTGACCTGCGCGCACCCGACCGCCGCGTAGTCGCACCAGGCGCTGACGGAGGGCGCCCCGCCGTCGCGGGTGAAGTAGTAGCGCACCGACACCGTGCTCAGGTCCAAGGGGGTGGATCCGGTGTTGGCGACTTGGAGCCCGGGGCGGATGGCGTTGTCCGTGGCGGAAGCGTCGTTGTTCTTGTAGCGGACCTTCACCGCGCCCGACGGACCGCCGCCACCACCGTCCGGCGGCCGGGTCGTCACGCTCAGCGCCGCCGACGGCGCCGACACGTTGCCCGCCGCGTCCCGTGCCCGCACGGTGTAGCTGTACGCGGTCGAGGGGTCGAGGCCCGTGTCGGTGTACGAGGTGCCCGTCACGGGTGCGGCGTTCACCTTCGCCATGCCCCGGTAGACGTCGTAACCGCTCACGCGCACGTTGTCCGTCGAAGCCGACCACGACAGGGACACGCTGTTCGCCGTCGTGGCGGTGGAGCCGAGCCCGGCCGGCACGGTGGGCGCGGTGGTGTCGGCCGGGTCGGGCTCCCCGCCTCCGTACACGTCGCCGAGGCTGATGCCCGTGGTGCTCCCGGCGCCGCCGAGCGGGACCTCGTGGTCGAGGCTGACGAACTTGCCGCCGTGCTGCCACAGCGCCGGCTTCAGCAGGGCGTACTTCTGCTCGTCCCACGACTTCCAGTCGCCGAGCAGCAGGCCGCCGGTGTCACCGGAGTTGGGGTTGACGCACCAGAAGGTCTGGTGGATGCGGTTCTCCGCGATGAGATCGCGCAGCGCCTTCATCCACTTCTCGTTCGGTCCGCCGTCGAGGAAGCCGCCCCATTCGCCGATGAGAAGCGGTGACTTGTTCTCCTTGTGCAGGTAGAGCCAGTTGGGGTCCCAGACGTCCCGTTCGAGGGTGGTGCGGTCCCAGGTGCCGGTGAACCAGGGCTGGGCGTGGACGAGAGGGCCGTAGTCGTGCGGGGAGTACACGAGCTGGTCGCTGTGGGCGCCGAGGTCGACCGGGTGGTCGCGTACGCCGCGCAGGTTGCCGCCCCACCAGGTGGAGTAGTAGTCGGTCGGGGTGGTGGAGGCCCAGCTCACACCGGCCTTCGGGTACACCTCGATGCCTTCGCACAGCACCAGGACGTTCGGGTTGACGGCCAGGATCCGCCTGCCCGCGGTCTCGCAGGCGTACTTGAAGTTGTCCTGGTCGGTGGAGCCGTCCCACTTGGCGCGGGTGGTCTCGTTGGCCTTGCCGTGCGGCTCGTTCTTGACGTCCATGGCGACGAGGGTGTCGTCGGCCTTGTAGCGGGCCGTCACCCATTCCCATGCCGCGTAGAACTGCTCGGTGGTGATGGCACCCTTCCACCACACCGGGTAGTTGTGACCGGAGTTGTCGGCCTCCGCGCTGTGCACGTCGAGCATCACCTTGATGCCGTACTGCTCGCACAGGCGCAGCCAGTAGTCGAAGACCTCCAGTGAGGTCTTGCCGGCGATCTCGGGGTTGGCATGGTTGTTGACGCCGGACGGAACGGCAGCCTGGCCGTTCTTCCACTCCAGCAGCAGCTGCGTCGAGATCGGCACCCGGACGAGGTTGATGCCGCGGTCGGCCATGGATTCGGTGATGCCGGTGATGTTGCCGGACCACAGTCCGTGGAAGACCCGCTCGGAGGCGTTGAAGCCGAACCAGTTGGCGCCGGTGAGCCAGACCTCGTCACCGTTCGCGTCGACGATCTTGTTGCCCTCGGTGTGGAGCCAGTCGTCGCCGGCCGCGGCGGCGTCGCTCGCGATCTGTTCGGCCACTGGGGCGGCCCGGGCCGTCGTTCCGCCCGCGAGGCCGCCCGCCGATACGAGTCCCGCGGTGATCATCGCGGCGACCAGCGTGCGCAGACGCCGTCCTTCTCTGCGTAACCGTCTCATCGGATGCTGCCCTTCCGTCGGTGGAGGGTTCAACTCCGGGACGCCTTGGGAGCGCTCCCATGTCCGTTCGGCTGGGACTGTAGGGGCGTCTCGATGCCGTGGCAAGGCACGTTGCACGGCTTGTTCGGGAGCGCTCCCGTGACAGCACGGCGGCGTGTACGCATCGGCCGCCGAGCCCCGTCGGCGAGGCGGACACCGTACGCGGCGGTTCGCCCGGAGGCGCTCGTACGGTCCCCCCTGGCCGGGCGCCTGCCTTCTATCCGGGTCCGGCGGACATGCTGGACCGCCGGACGACCAGTTCCGGCTGGAGCACGACGTGTTCGTGGCGGTGCTCGGACGCCTGGTCCCCGGTTTCCGCCGCCTGGTCCCCGGTCTCCTGGAGGAGGAGCCCGGCGGCGATGGCTCCGAGGGTCCGGGCGGGCCGGCGCACCGAGGTGAGCGGAACCGTCGCCGCGGCGGCGAACTCGATGTCGTCGTAGCCCACGATCGCCATGTCGTCCGGCACCTTCACCCCCGCCGCGTACAGCGACTGGAGCACTCCGAGTGCCAGCAGGTCGTTGGCGCAGAACACGGCGGTAGGACGCTCGGCCAGACCCAGCAGGCGACCGCCGGCGTCGCGCCCGGCGGCGACGTCGAACCGTTCCGTCGCCAGTTCCCGTAGGGCGGTGGGCGGCAGTCCGGCCTCGGCGATCGCGGAGGCGGCTCCGGCGCGCCGGTCCCGCACCTGCTTGAAGTGCGGCGGTCCGCTGACGAAGGCGATGCTCCGGTGCCCGGCGGCGGTCAGGTGGCGGACGGCCAGGGCGCCGCCCGCCACGTCGTCGACGGCCACGGAACAGCCTTCCTCGTCACCGGCCACCCGGTCCACGACGACGAACGGGATCTGGTGGCGGCGGAACTCGCGGAGCGTACGGCCGCTGGGGTCCGCCGGGGTGATCAGCGCGCCCCGTACCCGCTGCTCCGCGAAGAGGGCCAGGTAGTCGGCCTCCTCGTGCGGGCTCTGGTCGCTGTTGCAGACCATGACGCCCATGCCCGCGCCGCGGACCGCGCGCTCGGCGCCCCGGGCGAGGTCGACGAAGAACGGGTTGCCCATGTCGAGGACGAGCAGGGCGACGATCCGGCTCTGCCCGGCGCGCAGTTGGCGGGCCGACTCGCTGCGCACGTAACCGAGGCGGGTGATCACCTGCTGCACGCGGTGCCGGGTTTCCTCGGAGACGCGGTCGGGCCGGTTGAGAACGTTGGAGACGGTGCCGACGGAGACCCCCGCCGCGTGCGCCACGTCCTTGATGCCGATCGTGGGCCGGGTGGCCGTCATGTGTGTCCCTCGGTTCGGTCGATCGCGCTGCTCATGCCCAGTGGAACACCTCTGCGAGTGGACGCATCGCCTCGTCGGTGGCCCTGCCGTCCGGCTCTTCGAAGAATTCCGCCTCTCATCCTGCCAGCGGGCGTTGAGATCGGTGCAGGCGGCGGCATCGCCTCACACGTCATCGGCACATACGTACGCGTGGCGCCCACACTACTCGTCGGCGTGAAACGTTTCACACCGCACGCCCCGAAAACTGGTCCGCCGCACCAGAAGGACAGGGGATTACTGCCGCGCAATGTCGGGCCAGGGATCACGTTTCCGGCCTTCCTGCCCAGGGGCCCGCCCCTGCCCGCGCCATTCGGTGCCACCGTTCCGCGACCGCGGTCGGCTCCGCACGGGTCTTGACGCCCCCGGCACGGGAAGCTAGCTTCCCCCTCGAAATGAATCGTTTTAAAGCGCACGTCCGTCACCCCCTCCGGGGTCCCCGCCCACCGAGAGGTGCCCATGCCTGACATCGCCGCCGTGAAGGCCGCACTCGCCGGCCAGCGGATCGAGACGCCGTCGTGGGGGTACGGCAACTCCGGGACGCGGTTCAAGGTCTTCGCCCAGGCCGGCGTTCCGCGCACTCCCCGGGAGAAGCTCGACGACGCGGCCCGCGTCCACGAGGCGACGGGGGTGGCCCCGCGGGTGTCCCTGCACATCCCCTGGGACCAGGTGGACGACTACGCGGCGCTCGCGCGGTACGCCGCGGAGCGCGGACTGTCCCTGGGGGCGATCAACTCCAACGTCTTCCAGGACGACGACTACAAGCTGGGCTCGGTCACCCACCCGGACGCGGCGGTGCGCCGCAAGGCGGTGGCCCATCTGCTGGAGTGCGTCGACATCATGGACGCGAGCGGCTCCAAGGACCTGAAGCTGTGGTTCTCCGACGGGACCAATTATCCGGGCCAGGACAGCGTCTCGGCTCGTCAGGGACGGCTCGCCGACGCGCTCGCCGCGGTGTACGAGCGGCTCGGCGACGACCAGCGCATGCTCCTGGAGTACAAGCTCTTCGAGCCCGCCTTCTACACCATGGACGTGCCCGACTGGGGCACGGCGTACGCGCACTGCCTCAAGCTCGGTGAGAAGGCCCAGGTCGTCGTCGACACCGGGCACCACGCACCGGGCACCAACATCGAGTTCATCGTCGCGACGCTCCTGCGCGAAGGCAGGCTCGGGGCGTTCGACTTCAACTCCCGCTTCTACGCCGACGACGATCTGATGGCCGGCTCCGCGGACCCCTTCCAGCTGTTCCGGATCATGCACGAGGTCGTTCAGAACGGCGGGCTCGACCCCGCGGCGAACGTGAACTTCATGCTGGACCAGTGCCACAACATCGAGGCGAAGATACCGGCGGTGATCCGCTCGGTGATGAACGTCCAGGAAGCCACCGCCAAGGCGCTCCTCGTCGACGCGGACGCGCTCGGCGACGCCCAGCGGGCCGGTGACGTGCTGGCGGCCAACGCCGTGCTCATGGACGCCTACAACACCGACGTGCGTCCACTGCTGGCCGAAGTGCGCCAGGAGATGGGCCTCGACGCCGACCCTGTCGCCGCCTACCGCGCCTCGGGCTGGCAGGAGCGCGTCGTCGCCGAACGGGTGGGCGGCGAGCAGGCCGGCTGGGGCGCCTGAACTCCCCCGGCGCCGTCACCCTCCCTCCCGTGCGCGAGCCCCCGGCGCCGCATCCCGCTCCCGTACACCTCCGACATCCGCACACCCGAAGGACGCTGCGATGACTTCCGCACCTCATCCCGAGGTCCAGGCCCTGCTGGCCCGCTCCCACCGTCTGGGGACCGATCCGCGCAACACCAACTACGCGGGCGGCAACACCTCGGCCAAGGCCACCGTCACCGATCCCGCCACCGGCCGGCCCGCTCCGCTGCTGTGGGTCAAGGGCTCCGGCGGCGACCTGGGCACCCTCACCGAGCAGGGCCTTGCGGCACTGCGCCTGGACCGCGTGCGCGCGCTGAAGGACGTCTACCCCGGGGTGGAGCGCGAGGACGAGATGGTCGCCGCGTTCGACTACTGCCTGCACGGCAGGGGCGGGGCGGCCCCGTCCATCGACACGGCCATGCACGCACTGGTCGACGCGCCGCACATCGATCACCTGCACCCGGACTCGGGCATCGCCCTGGCCTGCGCGGCCGACGGCGAGAAGCTCACCGCCGAGTGCTTCGGCGACACGGTGGTGTGGGTGCCGTGGCGCCGGCCCGGCTTCCAGCTCGGCCTGGACATCGCCGCCGTCAAGGAGGCCAACCCGCGGGCCGTCGGCTGCGTCCTGGGCGGCCACGGCATCACCGCCTGGGGCGCGGACGCCGAGGAGTGCGAGAAGAACTCGCTCTTCATCATCCGCACGGCGGAGGCGTTCCTCGAGGAACGCGGCAGGGCCGAGCCCTTCGGCCCGGTCGTCGAGGGGTACACGGCACTGGACCCGGCCGCGCGCCGGGAGCGGGCCGCCGCCCTGGCTCCGGCCGTCCGCGCCCTGGCCTCCCAGGACCGCCCGCAGGTGGGGCACTTCGACGACTCGGCGCGGGTCCTTGACTTCCTGTCCCGCGCGGAGCACCCCCGGCTGGCGGCCCTGGGCACCTCGTGCCCGGACCACTTCCTGCGCACGAAGGTACGGCCGCTGGTCCTCGACCTGCCCCCCTCGGCGCCGCTGGACGAGGCCGTGGCCCGGCTGCGGGAACTGCACACCGCCTACCGTGCGGAGTACGCCGCCTACTACGCCCGGCACGCCGACGCCGACTCGCCCGCGATGCGCGGCGCCGACCCCGCGATCGTCCTGGTCCCCGGCGTGGGCATGTTCAGCTTCGGCAGGGACAAGCAGACCGCCCGGGTCGCCGGGGAGTTCTACCTCAACGCGATCAACGTGATGCGGGGCGCCGAGGCCGTCTCGTCGTACGCGCCCATCGAGGAGCGCGAGAAGTTCCGCATCGAGTACTGGGCGCTGGAGGAGGCCAAGCTCCGGCGGATGCCGGAACCCAAGCCGCTCGCTTCACGGGTCGCCCTGGTCACCGGGGCCGGGTCCGGCATCGGCAGGGCCGTCGCTCGGCGGCTGGTCGCGGAGGGGGCGTGCGTCGTGATCGCCGACCTCGACGGCGACAACGCGGCCGCCGTCGCCGAGGAGCTGGGCGGCCCCGACCGGGCCGTCGCGGTGACCGTGGACGTGACGTCCGAGGAGCAGATCGCGGAGGCGTTCAGGTCCGCGTCGCTGGCCTTCGGCGGAGTGGACCTGGTCGTCAACAACGCGGGCATCTCCATCAGCAAGCCACTGCTGGAGACCACCGCCGCGGACTGGGACCTCCAGCACCGCGTCATGGCCCGCGGGTCGTTCCTCGTCTCGCGTGAAGCGGCCCGCGTCATGCGGGAGCAGGGGCTGGGCGGAGACATCGTCTACATCGCCTCCAAGAACGCCGTCTTCGCGGGACCGAACAACATCGCCTACTCCGCCACCAAGGCCGACCAGGCCCACCAGGTGCGCCTGCTCGCTGCGGAACTGGGCGAGGACGGGATCCGCGTGAACGGCGTCAACCCCGACGGAGTGGTCCGCGGATCGGGCATCTTCGCCGGCGGCTGGGGGGCGCGGCGGGCCGCGGTCTACGGCGTGCGGGAGGACGAGCTCGGCGCGTTCTACGCCCAGCGCACCCTGCTCAAGCGGGAGGTCCTGCCCGAGCACGTCGCGAACGCGGTCTTCGCCCTCACCGGCGGCGATCTCAGCCACACCACCGGCCTGCACATCCCGGTCGACGCGGGGGTGGCCGCAGCCTTCCTCCGCTAGGCCGCGTGCGGCCGCTGGGCCGCTGTCCGCCCGTACGGGACGCGCTGACGTGCCGGGCGGCTCCGACCGCGTGGCGCGGCTGCGTCCCGGGCGTGGCACGGACGGCGGAACCTGCCGTACGCGAACGGCCCCGGGAGCGGTCGCGTACGGGTGGCCGCCCGGCCACGCCGGTACACGCGCGTACCCGGGTGTCACGGGCGCGCCCGGCGCCGTCTCACCGCCCCACTCGGCCGGCCCTTCCGCCTCCCCCACCCCTTCTTCGCAAGGACGAACCTCTCCGTGCCAGCCAGCGAGACCACCCCTTCCCGCTTCGGACTCCCCGCGTTCGCCGCGGCGGATCTGGGCGCCACCAGCGGCCGCGTGATCGTCGGCCGGGTCGGCCCCGGCACCCTGGACCTGACCGAGGTGCACCGCTTCCCCAACACCCCCGTGCGCCTGGCCACCGGCCTGCACTGGGACGCACTCGCCCTCTTCCAGGGCGTGCTGGACGGGCTGCGCGAGGCCGGCCGCACCGGGCACCTGACCTCGATCGGGGTGGACACCTGGGCGGTGGACTACGGCCTGCTGGACCGGGACGGCGCGCTCGTCGGGCACCCGTACCACTACCGGGACGCGCGTACCGCCGGCGCCGCCGAGCGCGTACGGGCCGCCGTGCCGCCCGAGGAGATGTACCGGATCACCGGTCTCCAGCACCTCCCGTTCAACACCGTCTTCCAGCTCGCCGCCGCCCGCGGCAGCGCCCCTCTCGACATCGCCCGCACGCTGCTGCTGATCCCGGACCTGATCACGCACTGGCTGACCGGCAGCGTCGGCGCGGAGGAGACCAACGCCTCCACCACCGGCCTGTTCGACGCGGGCGCCGGCGCCTGGTCCACGGCCCTCTGCGAGAGGGTGGGCATCGACCCCGCGCTCCTGCCGCCCCTGCGCGCCCCCGGCCGGACGGCGGGGACCCTCCTGCCGCACATCGCCGCCCGTACCGGCCTGCCCGGGCGGACGCCCGTCGTCACTGTGGCCTCCCACGACACCGCCTCGGCGGTCGTGGCGGTCCCGGCCACCGAGCCGGACTTCGCCTACATCTCCTGCGGCACGTGGTCACTGGCCGGCCTCGAACTCGACGCGCCCGTGCTCACCGAGGCGTCGCGGGCCGCGAACTTCACCAACGAACGCGGCATCGACGGCACCACCCGCTACCTGCGCAACATCATGGGCATGTGGCTGCTGGAGGAGTGCCGCCGCACCTGGGACGCCGAGGGCCTGCCCACGGATCTCCCCGCGCTGCTGGCCGACGCCGCCGGGGCGACGCCCTTCGCCTGCCTCGTCGATCCCGACGCTCCGGAGTTCCTCGCCCCCGGCGACATGCCCGCCCGCATCCGCGAGCACTGCGTCCGCACGGGCCAGCGGCCGCCCCGCGACCGCGGGGAGACCGTGCGCTGCGTCCTGGAGAGCCTCGCACTGGCCCACCGGCGCACCCTGCGGGACGCCGCCCGCCTCGCCGGCCGTGACATCCGGCGCGTCCACCTCGTCGGCGGCGGGTCCCGCAACGCCCTGCTGTGCCAGTTCACCGCCGACGCCCTGGGCCTGCCCGTCGTCGCCGGTCCCGCCGAAGCCACCGCGCTGGGCAACGTCCTCGTGCAGGCCCGGGCCGCCGGGGCCGCCGGCGACCTGCCCGCCATGCGGCGTCTGACCGCCGCGACCCAGGACCTGCGTCACTACACTCCGCACGGTGCCACCGCCGCGTGGGACGCGGCCGCCGCCCGGCTCGACCGCGCCTGAAAGGAGCCGTCATGCGTGTCGCCCTCTTCGCCACCTGCGTCAACGACGCCGTCCACCCCTCCACCGCCGTCGCCACCGTGCGGCTTCTGGAGCGGCTGGGCGTGGAGGTGGACTTCCCGGCCGGCCAGACCTGCTGCGGGCAGGCGCAGTACAACACCGGCTACCGGCGCGAGACCGAACCGCTCGTGCGCCGTATGCACCGGGTGTTCGCCGGCTACGACCACGTCGTCACCCCGTCGGCGTCCTGCGTCGCCATGGTGCGGGACAACTACCCGCGCATCGCCGCGAAAAGCGCGGACCCCGGTCTGTCGGCGGCCTCGGGAGCGCTCGTTCCGAGGGTCGTGGAGCTGACCGAGTTCCTCGTCGACGTGCTGGGCGTCACCGACGTCGGCGCGTACTTCCCGCACTCGGTGACGTACCACCCGTCCTGCCACGGTCTGCGCGTGCTCGGTCTGGGCGAGCGGCCCCGCAGGCTGCTGGAAGCCGTCGACGGACTGGAGCTGATCGAATTGCCCGGGGCCGAGGAGTGCTGCGGATTCGGCGGGACCTTCGCCGTGAAGAACGCCGACGTCTCCGGCGCCATGGGCGCCGACAAGCTGCGCAACGCCGCCTCGACGGGGGCCGAGGTGCTGTGCGGCGCCGACAACTCGTGCCTGATGCACCTGGGCGGCATGCTGCGCCGTCACGATGCGCCCCAACGTCCCCTGCACATCGCCGAGATCCTGGCCGGCACGCACGAGGAGCCTTTCGTATGAGCGGCACGTACCTGGGCATGCCCGCCTTCCCCGAGGCCGCGCGCGAAGCGCTGGACAACACCACCCTCCAGGGGAACCTGCGCCACGCCACCCGCACCATCCGCGACAAACGCGCGAAGGCGGTCGCCGAACTCGACGACTGGGCGCAGTTGCGGGAGGCGGGCAAGCAAATCAAGGACCAAACCCTGCGCCACCTGGACCGCCACCTGGTGCAATTGGAGGAGGCGGTGACCGCCGCGGGCGGCACGGTGCACTGGGCGGCCGACGCCGAGGAGGCCAACCGCATCGTCACCGACCTGGTCAGGGCGACCGGTGAGCGGGAGGTCGTGAAGGTCAAGTCCATGGCCACGCAGGAGATCGGCCTCAACGAGGCGCTGGAGGCCGAAGGCATCCGCGCCTACGAGACGGACCTCGCCGAGCTCATCGTGCAACTGGGCGAGGACCGGCCGTCGCACATCCTGGTACCCGCGATCCACCGCAACCGGGGCGAGATCCGGGACATCTTCGCCCGCGAGATGGCGGCCTGGGGCCGCCCCGCGCCCGAGGGGCTGTCCGACTCCCCCGCCGAGCTGGCGGAGGCCGCCCGGCTGCACCTGCGGGAGAAGTTCCTGCGCGCGAAGGTCGGGATCTCGGGCGCCAACTTCATGGTCGCCGAGACCGGGACGATGGTCGTCGTGGAGTCCGAGGGGAACGGGCGGATGTGCCTGACCCTGCCCGAGACGCTGATCTCGGTCGTCGGCATCGAGAAGGTGGTGCCCACCTGGCAGGACCTGGAGGTCTTCCTCCAGACCCTGCCGCGCTCCTCCACCGCCGAGCGCATGAACCCGTACACCTCGATGTGGACGGGCACCACCGACGGCGACGGGCCGGGGAGCTTCCACCTGGTGCTCCTCGACAACGGCCGCACCGCCACACTCGCCGACGAGGTCGGCCGCCAGGCGCTGCGCTGCATCCGCTGCTCCGCCTGCCTCAACGTCTGCCCCGTGTACGAGCGGGCCGGCGGCCACGCGTACGGATCGGTGTACCCCGGGCCCATCGGGGCGATCCTCAGCCCGCAACTGCGCGGCATCGGCAGCGAGGTCGACGCCTCCCTGCCCTACGCCTCGTCCCTGTGCGGGGCCTGCTACGACGTCTGCCCGGTCGCCATCGACATCCCCGAGGTCCTGGTCCACCTGCGGGAGCAGGTCGCCGACCGGGGCGGCAGGGGCCACCGCCTGGAGAAGGCCGCGATCCGGGCGGCCGGCTGGGTGCTCGACCGCCCCGGCGCCCTGGCGGCCGCGGAACGCCTCGCCTCCCGGACCCGTGGGCTGCACCCGAGGACGCTGCCCGGCCCGGGCGCCCGGGAGTGGACGCGGAGCCGCGACCTGCCCGTACTGCCCCCCGAATCGTTTCGAGACTGGTGGAAGAAGAACCGCTCATGACGTCCTCCCGCGACCTCGTGCTGGCCCGGGTGCGCGCCGCGCTGGCCGACACGCCGCCGGCCGCCGGCATCACCCGCGACTACCTGCGTACGCACACCCCCGACGACCCCGGAGCCGTACTGGACCTCCTCGCCGGGAACCTCGCCGACTACCGGGCGACCGTCCACCGCTGCGCCGACGCCGGACTCCCCGCGCTGCTGGCCCGGGTGCTCGCCGGACAGGGCGCCGGGAGCGTGGCCGTCCCTCCTGGCCTGCCCCCGGCGTGGCTGGCCGGCGCCGACGTGGAGCAGCGGCCGGACAGCCCGCCGCTCACGCCGGACGAGCTGGACGCGACCGACGCCGTGGTGACGGGGTGCGCCCTGGCCGTCGCCGAGACGGGCACGCTCGTCCTGGACGGGGGCGCGGGGCAGGGGCGCCGTCTCCTGACGCTCGTGCCGGACCTGCACATCTGTGTCGTGCGGCATCCGCACCAGGTGGTGGCCTCTGTTCCGCAGGCCCTGCCCCGGCTGGACCCTTCCCGGCCGCTCACCTGGATCTCCGGGCCTTCCGCGACCAGTGACATCGAGCTGGACCGGGTCGAGGGGGTGCACGGTCCGCGCTCCCTGCACGTGGTGCTGGTCGGCTGAACAGCCGGCGCCCGGGCGCGGCGGGAGGCCGCGCGGCCGTCGGCGCCACGGCGGGCGGGGCCGCGTGTCCGGATACGTACGGCCCCGCCATTCGGGGAGCGTGACGGCCCCTTCCAGGGCACACTGTGCAGCACAGGGCGTCGAGACGACGGGAGGCCGAATCGGTGAACGGCGGCGGCCGCAAACGGCGCCTCACCAGCAGGGCCTCCACGGGTGGCGGTGCGTCCGCGCACCGCTCCGGCAGCGCCGGCCCGCGATACCGCCGGGGCAGGGGCCACGTACCGCCGGACCAGTTCACCACGCGCAGCCGCCTCGCCTGGCTGAACTCCGCCACCTCCCGGATCGGCACGACGCTGGACCTGGAGCGCACGGCGCAGGAACTCGCGGAGTTCACCGTGCCCCGGTTCGCCGACGGGGCGGCCGTCGACATCCTGGAGAGCGTCCTGCGCGGCGACGAGGGCGCCCGGTGGACCGGGGCGGGCATTCCCGCCATGCGGGCCACGGCGCTGTGCGCCATCGAGGAGCTCTCCTCCCTGGAACCGACACCGGTCGGAGAGACGTTCGTCCGCGACGACACGCACCACGAGACGCTCCTGCACCGCTACTGCCTGCGGCAGGGCAAGCCGGTCCTGCTCGGCCGGATACGGGACGACGACTTCGTCCGGGTCGCGCCCACCGCGAGCGCGGCCGCGAAGATGCGCGCCGCCGGTGTGCACAGTTACCTGGCCGTTCCCCTGATCGCCCGCGGAGTGCTGCTCGGCAGCGCCGACTTCGTCCGCGGCCCCGGCACGCCGCCGTTCTCCTCCACGGATCTGGCCCTGGCCGAACAACTCGCCTCCAAGGCGGCCGTCTTCATCGACAACGCCCGCATGTACGGACGCGAGCGCGAGCACGTCGTCTCCCTGCAGCGCAGCCTGCTTCCGCGCGGGACCCCGTCGACACCGGGCCTGCGGGTGCACTCCGAATACGCGCCCTCCACCGCCGGCCACGGCGTGGGCGGCGACTGGTACGACGTCGTGGCCCTGCCCGGCGGACGCACGGCCCTCGTCGTCGGCGACGTCATGGGGCACGGGCTGCCGGCCGCCGCGACCATGGGACGGCTGCGGGCGGTCTCCCGCACGCTGATGACCCTGGACATGGCGCCGGAACGCATCCTGGCGCGGCTCGACCTCGCCACCCGCGACCTGGAGGACGAACAGGTCGCCACGTGCCTGTGCGCGGTCTACGACCCGGCCGACTCCACCTACACGCTCGCCAGTGCCGGGCACCTGCCGCCGCTGCTGGTCGACGGGCCGGGCTCGGCCTCCTTCGTGGACGTGCCGACCGGCGCGCCCCTCGGCGCGGGGGTGATCCCGTACGACCCGCTGCGGCTGCGGGTTCCGGACGGCAGCCACCTGGTCATGTTCACCGACGGCCTCCTCAAGTCCCGGACCGAGGACCTGGACGTACAACTGGACCGGCTGCGCACAGCGGCACTCGGCCTCTCTCCCGGGGCCCTCGCGGCGGGGCGCCTGCTGGACTGCGCGCCGACCGGGGCCGCCCGGTTCGACGAGGCGGTGCTCCTCGTCGCGGCGGGCTCCCCGCTCCCGCCCGGCGAGCTGCGCGAGTGGGATCTGCCGAAGGACGGACCGGCGGCCTCCGCCGCACGTGGTCTGGTCACCGGCCAGCTCGCCGAGTGGGGCCTCACCGAACTCGCCGACGCCTGCGAGCTCGTCGTCTCCGAACTCGTCGGCAACGCGCTGCGCTACGGCAACGGCCCGGGCCGGCTGCGGCTGATGCGCGGCGAGCGCCTCGTCGTGGAGGTCTCGGACACGGGCCCCGACCTCCCCCAGATCCAGCATGCGGAGGTCAGCGACGAGGGCGGCCGGGGGCTCCAGCTCATCAACATGCTGTGCCGCAGGTGGGGTTCCTGCCGGACGGTCACCGGCAAGGTGGTCTGGGCGGAACAGAACATGCCGCTGTAGGGCTCGCCGCCGGAGCGATCCAGCGGGCCGGACGCTGTGCGCGGCGGGGTGCTCAGGAAGCCGGGACGTCCTGGATCCGCCGGAACGGACGGTCCGCCTCCAGCTCGAACGCGAGCTCCAGCAGTGTCCGTTCACTGCCGGGACGGCCGGAGAACATGACACCGACGGGCAGTCCGTCCTCGGCCGCGCTCGTCGCGGGCAGCGAGATCGACGGGGTGCCGACGACGTTGTCGACGGGTGTGAACGCGACGTACGCGAGGATCCGTTCGATCAGCGTGGGACAGGGAACGGCCGGGCTCAGGTGACCGAGCGGCGGCGTGGTGTGGGCGAGTACGGGGGAAAGAAGCAGGTCCAGCCCGCGGAACGCCGCCGCGTACGCCTGCCTCGTACGCTTCAGCCTGCGCAGCACGGCCGGAGTGCCCTGCCAGTTCCTGAGGTACGTCTCGCGCAGCCCCCGGCTGAGGCCGTCCATGCGGCGCCGGTCGAAGTCGGGGCCGAGGGTGCGGCCCGTGACGCCGAGGAGGAACGACAGCATCCCCCAGTACGTGAGGAAGTCGTCGGTGAAGCGGGGGTCGATGGCCGGCTCCACGAACTCCACCGTGTGACCGAGCCGTTCGAGCGCGGCCACGGTCCCGGTGACGGCCGCCCGGGTGGCGGTGTCGGAGCGGACGCCGTTCGGCGAGTCCAGCAGGAACCCGACGCGCAGCCGCCGGTCCGAAGGGCCTTCGACCAGGCCCACGGGCGGCAGCTTCGGGTTGCGCCAGTGCCGCTCGGCGGCGGCGAGGAACACGGCGGTGTCACGGACCGACCGGCTCAGGATGCCGTCGGAGACGATGTCGATGGGCAGTTGACGGCTCTGGGCGTTCGCGACGACCCGGCCGCGGGTCGGCTTGAGACCGACGAGTCCGCAGCAGGCGGCGGGGATCCGGATGGAGCCGCCGCCGTCGTTGGCGTGCGCGATCGGCACGGCCCCGGCGGCGACGAGCGCCGCGCTGCCGCCCGACGAACCGCCCGCCGAGTGCCCCGTGTTCCACGGATTGCGGACCGGCTCGGCGCCCTCGTACTCCGTGGTGGGGCTGAACCCGAACTCGGGCAGCCGGGTCTTGCCCAGGACCGTGACGCCGCTGCTCAGGAACTGCCTGCTGAACGGAGCGTGCCGCCGGGCCGCCCGGGGTGTGAAGGCCGCGGTGCCGTGGCCGGTGGGCAGTCCCAGGAAGTCGGTGTTGTCCTTGACGAAGGTCGGCACCCCGGCGAAGGCGCCGTCCGTCCCCGTGGCGTGCGCCGGGGCCTCGGCGTGGACCTGGACCGCGTTGAGGCGCGCCTCGACGGCCCGTACCCGCTCGGCCGCGTCGCGGGCCGCCTCCTCGGCGCCGACCTCGCCCCGCCGGATCGCCCGGGCGAGACCGACGGCGTCGTGCTCTCCCAGAGCGTCGTCCCGGAAGGCGTGCACCGTGGACCGCTCGTCGTACGTCGTCACCGCTGCCTCAGCTCCCGGCCGTGTGGTTGGTTGCCCGCCATCATGGCCTACCGATGAGTAACACGCGAGGGTCCGGCGCGCCCCGGTCACTCCTGCTGCCGTCCTGCGTCCGGGTGGGGGGCGGCCGGGTCACCGGTGTACCGGGCGATCAGCAGGGCGATGTCGTCGTCCGCCGAGCCGGGCACGAGGTAGGTGAGGAGGCTGTCGCACAGTCCGGACAGGGACGGTTGGGGCTGGGCGAGCGCGTGGGTGAGCTCGGCGAGGCGCTGGTCGATGTCGCTGTCGCGGGCCTCGATGAGGCCGTCGGTGTACAGCACGAGGAGGCTGCCCGGCTCCAGGGTTGTCTCGGTGGTGGTGAAGCGGGTGCCGCCGACGCCGAGCGGGGTGCCGGGCGGCAGGTCGAGGAGGTGGACGGCGCCGTCGGGGCCGACGGTGGCCGGCGGCGGGTGGCCGGCGCGGGTCATCCGGCACCGTCCGGTCGCCACGTCGATCACGGCGTAGAGGAAGGTGGCGAGCATCGGCTCGGCGAGGTCGTCGAGCGCCGCTTCGAGCTGGTACAGCAGTTCCTCGGGCTCCAGATCGAGTCTGGCCAGGGCCCGGACGCTGGCGGAGAGCCGTCCCATCACGGCGGCGGCCCGGATGCCGTGGCCCATGACGTCGCCGATCAACAGGGCCGCTTTGCCGCCGGGCAGGTGCAGCACGTCGTACCAGTCGCCGCCGACCTCGTTGACGTCGCTGGCGGGCAGGTACCGGTGGGCGACCTCGATGCCGGGCGGCGCGGTGACGTGCTGCGGGAGCATGCTGCGCTGGAGGGTGAGGGCGGTGTCGTGTTCCCGGTGGTAGAGCCGGGCGTTGTCGATGCTGAGGGCCGCCCGGGCGGCGAGCTCGCCGGCCAGTGTCACGTCGTCGGCGGTGAAGTGGCCGATGGGGCGCGTGCGGTAGAACGTCGCCACGCCCAGCACCAGGTCCCGCGCGAAGAGCGGGGCCATCATGAACGAGTGCACACCCAGGCGCAGCAGCTGCGCGGGCCTGCTGGTGTGGCGGGCGGCGGGGGCGATGGCCTTCTCGTCGAGGCGGGCCAGCAGGAACGGCTGACGCTCGGCGAGCGCCTGGGTGTAGGGCGCGGCGCCCGGGAAGACGAGGGTGCGGCCGAGCGGGGCGAGGACGTCGGTGACCGCGGAGCCGGTCAGCGGGGCCTTGCCCAGGCGGCGCAGGGAGACCCCGCCGGCGAGGCCCATTCCGGGCTCGTCCCCGTGGGCGAGCGTGTCCAGGACGTCGACCGTGACCGCATCGGCGAGGCCGGGCACGGCGAGGTCGGCGAGTTCCTGCGCGGTGCGCTCCAGCTCCAGGCTGGAACCGATCCGGATGGACGCCTCGCTGAGCAGGGCGAGCCTGCGCCGCCCCGCCTCGGCCTCGGTGTGGGCGCGCTGCTGGTCGGTGATGTCGAGCAGGGAGGCGATGACCCCGATGGGTCGGCCGCCCGGGTCCTCCACGCGTACGTACGAGCACGACCACACGCGGTCGTGGTCGGGCGCGGCGGGTGTGCGGCCGATGCGGCGGCGGTCGAGGACCGGCTCCCCGCTGTCCACGACCTGGCGCATCGCGCTCTCCATGTCCTCGGCGTTCACCTCGGGCAGGAGCTGGGACAGCCGCCGGCCGACATGGGCGGACTCCGACAGGCCGTTCATCGTCTCCAGGGCCCGGTTGACCCGCAGGAACCGCAGCTGCGTGTCCAGGATGGCGATGCCGACCGGAGAACGGGCGAACAGCCCGTCCCACACCGCCGACGATCCGCGGATCCGGCGCGCCGCGTGGGCCTCCGCGGCGAACAGCAGGATCGCGGAGGCGTCGTCATGACGGTCGGGAACGGGGGTGGCCCAGATCTCGACCTCCACGGGGTGCCCGTCGCGGTGCCAGGCGGTGACCGTGCCCATGACCCCGCGTCCGCCCGACGCCGCCTCCCACAGCGACCGGCCGAGGCTCCTGTCCGCACCCGGGTGCAGCAGCTCGGCGATGTGCCGCCCGGTCACCTCCTGCGGGCTGTAGCCGAGCAGCCCTTCGGCGGCCCGGTTCCACCGCACGATCGTTCCGTCGGCGCTGGTGGCCACCTGCGCCACCGGCAGCGCGCCCAGCCAGCCGCCGGCGTCCTGGGCCGCGCCGCTGACGAGTTCCTCGACCGGGTTCGGCTCATGCATCCCGTGCCTCCCCGTTCCCCGCCGGCGGTGTCCCGCCGCCGTGCGCGCACGGGACAGGCGCTGCGGTGGGCCCGGGGAACCGCGCGCCCGCAGCGGCCGCCGGCTGCGCTTCCTCCATACCCTCCATGGTGACCCCGGCGCCCCCACACCGCTCTCGCACCGGCGTCCGCCTCACCGTGGGACGCCGTCCGGTCACCCGGCGGAGCCGCGCCCCACGGCCGGACGCAAGCCGTGCGCCGGCCGGGGGCCCGGTCCTGGGACGACACCGGCGCGCCGTCGCGGGCGGCGCCCTGTCGCCCTGTCGCCCTGTCGCCCTGTCGCCCTGGACGATCGGACGCCCGCGTGACCCTCGCCGTGTCGTTGAACGGGTACCTCGTGCGCCCCCGGTGCCGCCCGTGGCGGCTGCGCACCGGGCTTCATGTCGCCGCAGTCCTCGACGGGCGTGACGCGGACCACACCCCGTCCCGGACCACGACGGCAACCTCACGGCGCCCGGCGGCGACTGACGGTCGGACAGACACCGTCTAGCGCACCAGGAACCACACCCATGCGTAATGCCTCCCACCGCCGCTCCCGTGCCCGTCGGCGCGTCGCCCTCGTCGCCGCGGGCCTCGTCGGCGCCGCCGGCCTCGGCACCGTGCCGTTCGTGCTCCGCGCGGACGCCGCTCCCGCCGACCTGGACCACGCCACGCTCGCCCGCGGCGACGGGTGGGCGTCGAGCGGCTCCGGCACCACGGGCGGCAGCGCCGCCGACGCCGCGCACGTCTTCACCGTCACCAACCGCGCCGAACTGGTCAGGGCCCTGCGCGCGGCCCCCGGGGACGCCCCGCGCATCATCCGGGTGAAGGGACGCATCGCCGCCAACACCGACGACGCGGGACGGGCGTTGACCTGCTCGGACTACGCCAAGGGCACCGGCTACTCGCTCGCCTCCTACCTGAAGGCGTACGACCCCGCTGTCTGGGGACGGTCGAAGCTGCCCTCCGGGACGCAGGAGTCGGCGCGTGCCGCCGCGCAGGTGAAGCAGGCGGCGCGCATCGTCTTCGACGTACCGTCGAACACCACCGTCGCCGGCGTTCCCGGCACCGACGCGGGCATCACCGGCGGCAGCCTTCAGGTCCGCAAGGCGGACAACGTCATCCTGCGCAACCTCACCCTGGCCGACACCCGCGACTGCTTCCCCCAGTGGGACCCCACCGACGGTTCGGAAGGGAACTGGAACTCCGCCTACGACGCCGTCTCCCTGCGCGGCGCCACGCACGTGTGGGCCGACCACAACACGTTCACCGACGCGCCGCACCACGACGCGTCCAACCCCCGCCACTTCGGCCGTGAGTACCAGGTCCACGACGGCACGCTCGACATCACCAACGCCTCCGACCTGGTGACCGCCTCGTACAACCGCTTCGTCGACCACGACAAGACCATGCTCATCGGCAGCAGCGACAAGGACACCAAGCTGCGCGTCACGCTCCACCACAACGTCTTCCAGGGCATCGCGCAGCGCGCCCCGCTGGCCAGGGTGGGACAGATCCACCTGTACAACAACCACTTCGACACCACGCCGCGCAACGGTTACACGCACAGCTACAGCGTCAACTCCCGGGCCGGCGCCCGGGTCGTGGCGGAGCACAACCACTGGACGCTGTCCGCGGACCGCAAGGTGTCCCAGTTGCTGTCGGGAGACGGCACCGGCGCCGTGGCCGGCGGCGGGAACATGGTGAACGGCAAGGTCACCGACCTGGTCGCCGCGTACAACGCCGCGAACCGGAAGAAGCTCAGGACGACGGTCGACTGGAAGCCCGCCCTGACCACGGGGCTCGAACCTTCCGCCGCCGGCCTGCCCGCGTCCCTCGCCCGGCGGGCCGGCGCGGGCCTCCTCACGGCGTCGGGCACGATGCCCCGCTGATCCGTGCGCGGCCGGCTCCCGCACCGCCGGCCCGTGCCCGCCACGGCCGCCCCCGGCAGCCGTGGCGGCGCGAGGCGGCCGGGGCAGCGGCGAGCGGCAGCCGGGGCTCCCCCGTGCGCCGTGGGCCGTGACCGGTCGGGGCCGGGGCCCGGACCCGCGACGAGACCACGGCGATCCGGCCAACTTCCGGCAACCGGGATCCCCGGCGGGCCGCCACAGGTCCCGCCCGTACCGCTCCCGCGCGCCGGAACACGATCCGCCCGGACCCGGGCGGATCGTGCGGTCAGGGGGTCGGCGCGGTCTCCAGCCACCTCAGCGTCTCGGCCGTCACCGGGTCGGTGATGTCGGCGAACTCGTCGTGCTTCTTGAGGAATTTCGCCACATACGGGCAGACCGGCACGATCCGCTTGCCGGCACTCCGCACGTCGTCGAGCGCCTGCTGCACGAGGATCGCGGCGAGGCCCCGGCCGGCGAAGGCGTCGCCGATCTCCGTGTGGTAGAAAACGCGCTGGTCATTGCGGTCGCGGTACGAGGTGTGACCGGCGCTCACGCCGTCGGCGAGGATCTCGTACCGGTGCCGGGCGTCCACGCGCCGGACGGCAGGAGCGGTGGTGGGCTGCGTCATCGTGTGCCTTTCAGCGGCGGGGCGGGTTGGCGCGCGGGGCGATGGTGGCGTGGGGAAGGGCGGGGGCCGGCAGGCGCGTGCCGCCGTGGCCGTCGACCGTGCCGAAGCGGTCGGACGCGTTCTGCCACGCTTCCCTCGCCTCGACGATGTCCTGGTGGCTGCGGCCGACGAAGTTCCACCACATGACGATCTGTTCCTCGAACGGCGCCCCGCCGAGCAGGACGACCCGGGCGGCGGTGTCCGCGTCGTTCGACAGGGTGAGTGTGCCGTTCCCGGTGGGCAGGTACCCCAACTCCGCCCGGCGCAGCGTGGTTCCGGCCATGGCGACCTCGCCCTCGTCGACGAGGAGGCCGTGTTCGAAGTCCGTGCGCGTCTCCAGCGTGACGGCCGAACGCGGAGCGAGGAGGAGTTCGGCGCCGAGCAGCGGAGTGAACGTGCGGACCGGAGAGGTGTCCCCCGCGAGCGCGCCCAGGAACACCCGCACCTCGGCGCCGTCCACCCGTACCGGCTCGGGCACGTAGTGCTGGAAGTCGCGGGCCGCGTCGCGGTGTTCGCCGGGCAGCGCCACCCACAGCTGGACCCCGTGCAGGACGGTGGTGCGGGCGGTGGAGACCTCCGAGTGGCTGATGCCGTACCCGCCGGTCATGAGGTTCAGTTCGCCCGGCCGTACGAAGGCGTGGCTGCCCAGGCTGTCCCGGTGCTCGATCTCCCCGCCGAACAGCCAGCTCACCGTCTGGAGACCCGTGTGGGGGTGCGGCGGGACGGCCATCCCGCCGGATTCGGCGACGTCGTCGGGGCCGTAGTGGTCGATGAAGCACCAGGCCCCGATCAGCGTCCGGGCGCGCTGCGGCAGGGTGCGGCGTACCGTCATCGCCCGGGGGCCGCCCAGCGGGACGTCCCGCGCGGAGAGTACGTCGACCCGCGGCGCCCCCGCGTCGTGGTGCTCGTCCCCGCAGCGCAGTTCGGCGGGAGCCGTCTCCACGTTGCTCATCGCACGCCCCTCTCCCCCAGGATAATTGCATCTTCAACAAGTACATTCGATGATAGACCTCAGGCGCACAGTACGGCGAGCGGCCGACGGCGGCCCGTGAGGGAGATCAGGTTGAGCGACACGGCGGCGGGCCCGGTGAGCAGGCGCGTCTTCATCGACAAGCAGAGCCCGAAGGCGTACCACGCCCTGGCCGACACGGCCGGGGCCGTCCGGGCGGTGGCCGCCGACGCGGGACTGGACCGCACACTGGTGGAACTGATCAACATCCGCGTGTCGCAGATCAACCGCTGCGCGTACTGCCTCGACGTCCACACCCGGGCCGCGCAGCGCGCCGGGGAGACCGGCCGGCGCCTGGGCGTGCTCGCCGCCTGGCGCGACACCGACGTGTTCACGGAGCGGGAGCGCGCGGCGCTCGCCCTCGCGGAGGCCACCACCGAGCCGGCGGACGCGTCCGCGCGGGACCGCGCGTACGACGAGGCCCGCCGGATCCTCACCGACGACGAGATCTCGGCGGCGATCTGGGTGGCGATCACCATCAACGCCTTCAACCGGGTCTCCGTCCTGAGCGGGCACCCCGTCCGCGCGACCGCTCAGCCGTGACCGGGCGCGGTGCCGCAGCGCCGCGGAGATGAGCGTTCCGGCCGCCGGCGCGCCACGAGGGCCGGGGCGTCGGGTGTCCGCGCTCCATCCTGCGGCCCGAGAGGACGCGGCGGCGCACGGGGAGCCGCCCCGCGTGTCGGCGCCGGGTCGCCTAAGCTGCCGAAGCTGACATTCCATCAGGAACGGAGAGACTCGTGCCTTCTCGCCTCAATCCGTATATCAGCTTCGACGGCGAAGCCCGGCAGGCCATGGAGTTCTACAAGGAGGTGTTCGGCGGCACCCTCACGGTCAACACCTACGGCGAGTTCGGTGAGGAGCAGCCCGCGGACGGCTCCGACAAGATCATGCACAGCATGCTGGACACCCCGAGCGGCTTCACCCTGATGTGCGCCGACCTGCCGCCCGGCATGGAGTACAAGCCGGGGAACAACATCGCGGTCAGCGTGAGCGGCGAGGACTCCGGCGAACTGCGCGGGTACTGGGACAAGCTCTCCGGCAGCGGCACGGTTTCGGTCCCGCTGGAGCAGCAGATGTGGGGCGACGTCTTCGGCATGTGCACGGACCGCTTCGGCATCACCTGGCTGATCAACATCAATCAGCACGCCTAGCCCCGACGGCGGCTCAGCCGGGCTTCAGGCGCGCGGCGGCGTCCGGATGACGGGTTCCGCGCCGTCCGGCGAACGGACAGAATCCCGGCATGAAGATCTCCGCGCCGGCGCTCAACCGCGCCACGCTCGCCCGGCAGTTGCTGCTCCACCGCGCGGATCTCGACGTCGCCGCCGGTGTACGGCGGGTGGTCGCCCTCCAGGCGCAGGAGCCCGCCTCGCCGTACATCGCGCTGTGGAACAGGCTGAGCGGCTTCGACCCGACCGGCCTCGACACGGCGCTGGCCGGATTCCGTACGGTCAGGACGACGCTGATGCGGCTCACGCTGCACGCGGTCGACGTCGAGGACTACCCGGCCTTCCGCGAGGCCATGGAGCCGACGCTGTACGCCTCCAGGATCGGTGACGCGCGCTACAGGGCGGCCGGGCTCACGGCGGAGCGGACCGCCGCACTGGTCGCGGACCTGCTGAGGTTCGCCGACCGCCCCCGGACCGGCGCGCAGATGAGGGCGTGGCTGGAGGAGCGGCTCGGCGCCCCGATGGCGCCGGCGGCGCAGCGGATGCTGCGCCAGTACGCCCCGCTGTGGCACGTGGGCACGGGCGGACCGTGGTCGTTCGGGACCCGGCCGTCGTACGTCGCGGCCGGCGCGGCGCCGGCCCCCGCGGACCCGGAGGTCGCCGCCGCGGGCCTGCGGACCCTCATCCGCCGCTACCTGGAGGGCTTCGGGCCGGCGTCGGTGGCGGACATGGCGCAGTTCGCGATGGTCCAGCGGACCCGCGTGAGAACCGCGCTGGCCGCGCTCACCGACGAGCTCGAACGACTCGAAGGCCCCGACGGCACGGTGCTGTACGACGTCCCGGGCGCACCGCGGCCGAGCGGGGACACCCCGGCGCCGCCGAGGCTGCTGGGGATGTGGGACAGCGTTCTGCTGGCCCACGCCGACCGGAGCCGGGTGGTACCACCCGGCTGCCGCGAGCACGTGACGCGCCGCAACGGCGATGTGCTGCCCACCCTGCTGGTCGACGGTCACGTCGCCGGGGTGTGGCGCGTCGTCGAGGGACGCATCGAGGCGGGCGCCTTCCACCCGCTCACGGACGCCACATGGGAGGCTCTGGCGGAGGAGGCCGGGTCGCTGGCCGCGCTCCTCGCCGCCCGCGACCCCGGGGTGTACCGGCGCTACCACCACTGGTGGGCCAAGGGGCTGCCGACCGCCGAGACCCGGCTGCTGGCAGATGTCACGACGGCGTGAGTCCGTCCCGCGCATCGTGACGTGCCGGAGCCACCGGGGCGGCCCCGTGGCGCGCCCCCCGCGTTCCGTTCACGGGTGCTTGTTCCGTGCCGGGAGCGGGAATCCGCGGCGCCCGCCGACGCGGTTTTCGGTGGCACCACGAACCGTCTAATGTGAATTCTGTTCATCTTTTATCCGCCGCTTACCACTGCGGCGACTCGGCCGGCCGACGACGCCGGCCGGGGGTATCCCCGGCGTTCGCACGCAATTACACGTTCAATCACCTCCATAGGCACACCCTCGGTGTTTTCCCGTGCACTTTGCGGAGTACCGCGGCATTCCGGCGGCGCAGTCGGCGCTTACTCCGGAGTAAGCCGTACGTACTGGGCGGTAGATCGCCGGGTCGCCGTATCCTGGCTGCCTCGGGACTGGCTCAATAACAGCGGCTTCGCCGTTCACGACGCGCGCATTCCTGCCGTCGACGGCGATCCTGGGAGGTGCACCCGGCCGACAGGACACGGCGGGGTGGGGGTGCGGGGGCAGCGCTGGGGGTGCGGCGGGCGGGACGGTCTGCCGGGTCACACGGCCGGTCGCTGCCGTCGCTCGGGAGCAGGGGGAGTGCATGGAGAGTCGGCTGAACTTCAGGGTATTAGGGCCCCTTGAAGTGACGTCCGGGGACGCCCGGGTGCCGATCGGAGGTCCCCGGCACCGGACCATTCTCGTGATGTTGCTGCTCAGCCCCGGCAGGGTCGTACCCGTGGACGCGCTGATCGAGGCCGTGTGGAGCGATCACCCGCCGGCCACGGCGCGCACCCAGGTGTCCATCTGCATCGCCGCGCTGCGCAAGGCGTTCAAGACCGCCGGCGTCCCCGGCGAGGTCATCGCCACCGCGCATCCCGGCTATCTGCTGCGCGTGGGCATGCACCGGCTCGACTCGCACGAGTTCTCCGAGCTGGTCGCGGCGGCCGAACTCGCGGTCGGGGACAACCGGTTCTCCGAGGCGGCACGCTGCTACGCGAACGCGCTCAAGCTGTGGCGCGGAAGACCCCTGTCGGGCGTGACCGGGCGGGTGGTGGAGGACGAGGCCCGGTGGCTCGAGGAGCTGCGGCTCGACACGTACGAGAACGCGACGGCCGTGCATCTCCAGCTCGGCGACCACCAGAAGATCCTTCCCGACCTGGCGGCGATGGTCCGCGAGCATCCGCTGCGTGAGCGCGCCCGTCATCAGCTCATCACCGCCCAATACCGGTCCGGCAGACGGGCCGAGGCCCTGGAGACCTTCCGTGAGGGGCGCCGGTGGCTCATCGACGAGCTCGGTCTCGAACCCGGCCCGGCCCTCTCCGAGCTGCACAACGCGATCCTCAAGGACGAGCCGTCGCTGGCCGTGCGCGGGGCCGAGGCGGTCGACGGCGACGGGCTGCTGTCGAAGCCCGTCGGCGACCCGCTGGAGCTGCCGCCGGACGTGCCGGGGCTGGCCGGCCGCAAGGAGGAACTCGCCCAGCTCGACGAACTGCTGGACGTCGGTACGGCCTCGCGCGGCCCGTCCACCGGGCTGATCACCGGTGTCGGCGGCGTCGGCAAGACATGCCTGGCGGTGCACTGGGCGCACAGCGTCTCGGAGCAGTTCCCCGACGGGCAGCTCTTCGCCGACCTGCGCGGCTACGACGAGCACCTGGAGCCCACCACCGCCGGGGAGATCCTCGGCCGTTTCCTGCGCTCGCTCTCCGTGCCCATCGGCCAGATTCCGGCCGAACCCGAGGAGCGCGCCGCCCTCTACCGCAGCCTGCTCGCCGACCGCCGGGTGCTGGTGGTGCTCGACAACGTGCGGACCTACGCCCAGGTGCGGCCGCTGATCCCCAGCAGCGGGGGCTGCTGCGTCCTGGTCACCAGCCGGGAGCAGCTGTCCGAGATGCTCGCCTGGCCGCCGCAGGCGTGGGTGCGCCTGGGCAGGCTGTCGCCGTACGAGGCGGTCGAGCTGCTCGGGAAGATCGTCGGTGAGGAGCGCGTCGCCGTCGACCCGCCCTCGGCCGACCGGCTCGTCGAGCTGTGCGACCTGCTGCCGCTCGCGCTGCGGATCGCCGGAGCGCGGCTCGCCTCCAAGCCGCACTGGACGGTGTCCCGTCTGGTGCGCCGGCTGAGCGACGAACGGCTGCGGCTGGACGAGCTCAGCTCGGGAGAGTCGCAGGTGCGCGCGAGCTTCACCCTGACGTACCGGGGCCTGTCCGCCCCGACGGCGCTGCTCTACCGCAACCTCGGGCTCCTCGACGTGCCGGACTTCGGCGCCTGGGTCGCCTCCGCGCTCCTGGACACGGACCTGGACACCGGTGAACGGCTCATCGAGCAGCTGGTCGACGCCCAGTTCCTCGACGTGGTGGGCCTGGACGCGACCGGCCATCCGCGCTACCGGTTCCAGAACCTGCTGCGGCTGTTCGCCCGTGAGCGCGCGGAGGCGGAGGAGACCCCCGAGCAGCGGCGGGCCGCGCGGGAACGCGCGTTCCGGGCGTATCTCGCGCTCGCCGAGCAGGCCCACCGGCGTTCCTACGGGGGCGACTTCAGCATCATCCACAGCGCTGCGCCCCGTCATCCGCTGCCCGACGAGCTCGCCGCGGGGCTGCTCACCGCCCCGCTGGACTGGCTGGAGACCGAACGGCTCTCGCTGGTCGCGGTGGTCGACCAGGCCGCAGGACTCGGCCTCGACGACCTCGCGTGGGACCTCACCATGTCCGTCGCGGTGCTTTTCGAAACGCGCAACTACCTCGACGACTGGCGCGAGTGCAGCGAGCGGGCGCTCGCCGCGACCCGGGCCGCGGGCAACTCCCGGGGCCAGGCGGCGATGCTGCACAATCTCGGCGCGCTGGAAATGCGCCTGCGCGACTTCTCGAAGGCGTACGCGACCTTCACCGAGGCGCTCGCCCTCCACGAGCTGGCCGGTGAGGAGCACGGCCGCGCCCTCGTGCTGCGCAACATGGCCATGATCGACGAGATGCGCGGCGAGCTGGAGACCGCCATGGACCACAGTGCGCGGGCCCTGGCGACGTTCCGCGCGGTGGGCGATCTGTCCTCGGAGGCCCATGTGCTGAACAACATGGCGCAGATCGAACTCGACCGGGGCCGTACGGACTCCGCCGAGGAGCTGAGCCTGGAGTCGCTGCGGGTCTCCACGGCGATCGGTGAGGGCGGAGCCCGCAGCCGGGCGCTCGGCACCCACCGGCTGGCCCGCGTGTATCTCGCGCAGGGCAAGTACGACCTCGCAGAAGAAGCCTTTCTGCAGATGATCCAGATCGTACGGGCCAAGGCCGACATGCTGGGCCTCGCGCACGGTCTGCTCGGCCTGGGCGAGGCGAGGCTGGGCGCCAGGAGCTGGGGTCAGGCCAAGGGGACCCTGCTGCACGCGCTCGAGATCGCCGGTCTGGTGGACAGCGCCCTGGTGGAGGGAAAAATCAAACTGGCCCTCGGCGAGGCGTGCTGGGAATGCGGTGAGCACTCCGCCGCCCGCAGGTATTTCACCGAAGCCAGGGCGGACTTCAGCCGGATCGGCGTGGAGAAGTGGGCCCAGCGGGCGCAAGGGGCACTGAGCAGGGGCGTGTCCGAGGAAAGGACCGTGGGCAGCCTTTGAGCGCTTGCGGCGGCGGGCCCGCAATCCGTCGCCGCAACCTCGGAACCAAGGAATCCCTTTTACTCTATCGGGCGGCCCGGAAACCGAAAGCGGACCGATAATGAGCCGAAACCCCCTCGTCCTAGTGTCGAGACACAACAGCGGGACGACATGGGGGAAGAAATGCAGAACGTACGCAACAGCATCGCGATGGGCACCGTCACCACCGTTCTGGTCGGGCTCTGCGCCTTCGTCGGCGCGGGCGCGGCGACGGCGGCCCAGACCGGCGGCGGGCTTCCGGTGGTGACCACGGGCATCACCACCGAGGTCATCTCCGGCACCGACGACGAGAGCTGGCACTGAGCCGCCTCAGCCGGCCGATCGCCTGACGCGAAGGCGGAAATATATTTCCGCGATATAAGACGACGGTAAGGTCCGCGCCACGCAGCCCGCAGTCGAAATGACAGAGAGTGCCCATGGCGCCGCCTTACAACATGTTCGAGAACAGCCGCGGCCGCGGAGCTGACCACAGCCCCGCGGCCGCGTTCCGCGCGCTACGCGCCGGTGGCGATACGCATATCTGGTGGTGGCGACAGCCCTTGGGCACCGATCCCGCCGATCTCGCCCTGCTCAATACGGAAGAGTTCCGGCAGGCGCTCTCGGTCCATTCGGAGCGAGAGGCCGCCGCGTACGTCCACACCAGGGCGATGGCCCGCCGGGCGGTCGGGGAACTCCTCGACGCCGCTCCCGAGGACGTCGACATCGACGAGTCGCCGTGTCCGACGTGCGGGGACCCGAAGCACGGCCCGACCCGGCTCGGCCGGCCCCCGTTGCCGCTGGCGATGAGCCTGGCCCGTACCGGCGGGCACACCGTCCTCGCGGTCGGGACCGGGACCGCCATCGGCGTGGACGCGGAGCTGGTGCGGCCCGTGCGGCAGGACGTCCTCGGCGAGTCGTGGCTCACCCCGGACGAGGTCCTGCATCTGCTGGCGCTGCCCCGGGGCGCCGTCCGGGACGCGGTCTTCTACCGGTGCTGGACCCGGAAGGAAGCCGTTCTCAAGGCGGTGGGCCACGGGCTCGACGACATCCGCCTGGACCAGATCGAGTCCTACCCGGCCGCCACGGGGACCGTGCTGATGCACTGTCCCGGTCCGACGGCCGACGATACGGACCCGGGGCCGGGCGGCGCGCGCGGCCCCGGTGCCGGCGGCCCGCCTCTCGACGGCCGCGGCCCGGACGGACGCACCGCATGGGTGGTACGGGATCTGGCGCTCTCCGGCCGTGTGGCCGCTTCCGTCGCCCAGCCGGCCGCAACCGAACCGGCCTGCGGCCCGGTGCGGCTGCACCTGCGCGACCGCCGGGCGCGGCGCGACGCGCCCGACGGGCCGTGATCCCGGGTGCGGACCGCCGCTCAGCGGGCGGCGGTCGCCTCCGACGGGGCGTGGTGCGGCGCGTCCCCCAGCGGTACCGGCGGTTCGTCCTGCGGCGGCGCGTCCTTGAGCGCGGCGGCGAAGAGCAGCACCAGCTCGTGGAAGCGGTAGAGCGGGCGCCCCTGCCGGTCGACGCCGCAGATGTCGAGCAGCGCCCCGTCCACCAGTTCTTCGAGCCGCTGCTCGGCCGCGGACTCCCGCGTTCCGAGGTACGTGGCGGCCCGCTGGGCGGGGAACGACTCCAGGCCGATGCCGGCCAGCCGCGTTAGTGTGGCCCGGGCCTGGTCGGACGCGGGCAGCTGCCGCAGTGACGGCAGCAGCGCCGAGGCCACGTCGATCCCGCCGTACGACAGCTCCCGCAGCCGGGTCTCCGGGGCGGCGAGCCGGCCCGCCAGGCGGGCCACCGGCCAGTAGGGACGTGCGGCGAGCCTGCTGCCGGTGGCGCGCAGCGCGAGCGGCAGTCCCCCGCAGTACGCGATCAGGTCGTCCGTGGCGTCGGGTTCGGCCAGCAGCCGCGCACGGCCCGCCGACGTGGCGAGCAGGTCGAATGCCGCGCCGTCGCCGAGGGGCGCGAGCGCGGTCGTCCTGGCTCCGGTCACCCGGGCGAGCCGGGCGCGGCCGGTGATGAGTACGACGGCGTCCGGCGACCCGGACAGCAGCGGGTCGAGCCGACGGCTGCCGACCGCGCCGTCGAGCACCACCAGGAGCCGTCTGCCCGCCGTTCTCGCCCGGAACAGGCGTACCAGTTCGTCCAGTTCCATGCGGCTGCCCGCGCCCTCGCCCGTACGGTCGCCCGTGTCGCCGGCGCCGACGTGCTCGCCGAGTCCCCGCAGCAGCCCGGTGAGGACTTCGGCGGGGTGCTTGGGCCGGCCGTCCGGCCGCACCAGTTCGGCGAAGAGGCGGCCGCCGGGCCAGTGAGCGGCGCTGGTGTGCGCGGCGTGCACGGCCAGCGCGGTCTTGCCGACCCCCGCCATGCCCGTGACCAGCAGGTGGCGCGGGCCGGAGCCGGCGGACGCCTCCGTCAGCTGGTTGCGCAGGGCGGTGAGTTCCGCCTGCCGGCCGACGAACTCCTCGGTGTCCGGGGGCAGCATGTCCGGCGCGTCGCCGTGCTCGTCCCCGGAGGGCTCGGGCCGCCGGACCCGGTTGCCCGGCCCGGGCCCGCGGTGGCCCGCGAGCACCGCCGCGTACGTCGACCCGAGCGCCTCGCCGGGGTCGATGCCCAGTTGGTCGGCGAGGAGGCTGCGGCCGTCGTAGTAACTCTGCAGCGCGTCGCTCTGGCGCCCGCTGCGGTAGTAGGCCGTCATGAGCTGGGCGCGCAGCTTCTCCCGGAGGGGGAACCGCGTGACGAGTCCGGCGAGTTCGGCGGTCACCTGCTCGTGTCTGCCGAGCGCCAGGTCCGCCTCCACCCGGTTCTCGACCGCGTGCATCCGCGCCTCTTCGAGCTGCGGCAGCTCGGCGTCGGCGAGGTGCTCGGTGACGTTGGCGAGCGCGTTGCCCCGCCAGTGCCCGAGCGCTTCGGTGAGCAGCGTCGCCGCCTCACCGAAGCGCTTGTGCCCCAGCGCCGTCCGCCCGAGTCTGTCCAGCCGCTCGAACTCCAGGAGATCGACGCTGCTGTGCGGCGCCCGGAGCAGGTAGCCGGGCTGGCGGCGCTCGATCGTCACCCCGTCACCGAGCAGTTTGCGCAGCCTGGACATGTACGTGTAGATCTGCGCGCCGGACGTCGCCGGCGGCTCCCACCCCCACAGGAGCGAGTTCATCCGCGCGTCGGACACCACGCGGCCCCTGGCGAGCAGCAGGGTCGCGAGTACCGTGTGGACCTTGGAACCGGACAGCGCCACGCGTGCGCCGTCCCTGTGAGCTTCTACCGGGCCGAGGACTCGGAAGTCCATTCGGCACCCCCCGTCTGGCGAATACGAACGTCTGCTCGTCGCAGAAGCTATGCGGGGGCTTTATTCACGGGTTATCCATCCGGTAACGGCAGGGCCGCGGCCTCAGTCGGCCGCCACCTCCAGGTCCCGGCCGAGGAGCGCGGCCACCACCTTGTGCACGTGCTTGCCGTTGTCGGAGTTCGTCATCACCACGCATCCGTTGCCGGACCGCAGCCGCAGGGACGTCAGCGCGCGGAAGCCGGCGGTCTGCCCGCCGTGCCCGAACTCGGGGTCCGCCATCGAGCCGTCGACCACGGTCCCCAGCCCGTAGAAACTGCCCGGGAACGCCTCCGTGAGCATGACGCCGGCCGACTTGGCGGTCAGCAGTTCCGAGAAGCCGAGGCGGGCCCGGCGGATCTCCACGGCCAGCTGGGCCAGGTCGGACGGTGACGACCACAGCCCGCTGCCCGCGTGCACCGGACGTACCCGGTATCCGTCCGGCAGGGCCCGGCCGTGCTGGTCGTGGCCGCCGGCGACGTCCTGGCCGGCCTCGTGGGGGGCGCCGGGAGCGAGGAAGGAGCTGTCCCGCATGCCCAGGGGGCCGAAGACCAGGTCCGCCGCCGTCTCCTCGAACTCCTGGCCGGTGACATCGGCCAGGAGCTGTTCGATCATGGCCCACTGGCTCCCCGCCTTGCGGAACAGCGCACCGGGTTCGTGCTCGGCCCGTACGCCGTCCAGCACGTCGGACAGCTTCGGCATCGCCTCGCCGGGCCGCCACCATGTGGCGGGCGTCTGCGTGAGACCCGCCGTGTTGGACAGGAGGTGGCGCAGGGTCAGGGGCGCGCCGCTCGCCGCCCTGGGCGCGCGGCGGGGCTCCAGGTACGTGTCGATGTCCGCGTCCAGATCGAGGACGCCCCGGTCGACGAGGCGCAGCGCGGCGAACGCGGTGACGTGCTTGCTGATGGAACCGGCCTGGAACCGGGTCCGCAGGGTCACCGGAGCGCCGGTCTCCGTCGTACGGAGCCCGTACGCCTGCACCGCCACCAACTGCCCGTCCCTGAGGAGCGCGACCGCGGCTCCCGGCACCCCGTGGGCCTCCATCGCCCCGGTCACGTCGGGCGTGGCCGGCCGACCTCCCCCGTCGGCAACCGTCATCAGCATGCTCGCTCCCCCGTCCGTCTCGTCCGTCTTGCCGGTGGTGCCGGTGGAGGCGGGCTCCGCCGCTTCCCCGGTCGGGGGCGTCACGCCGTCGACCGCCCGCGCGAGGTCCTCGACCGTCTCGCTGTCCAGCAGCATCCGCAGTGTCAGGGCGAGCCCGGCCCTGCGGGCCGCCGCCATCACGTGCACGATGCGCATCGAGTCGGCGCCCAGGTCCAGCAGCCGGTCCCGTACACCGACGTCGGAGACCCCGAGCACCTCGGCGCAGGTCTCCACCAGCAGCCGCTCGGTCCGGTTGCGGGGCGCCACGTACTCCCGGCCGGCGACCAGCGCCGTACGGCCGGGGGCGGGCAGCGCCTTCCGGTCGACCTTGCCGGACGCGCTCAGCGGCATCGCGTCGAGCAGGACGTACGCGGCCGGCACCATGTACGAGGGCAGCGACGCGGCCTGGAAGGCCCGCAGCCGGGCCTGTTCCGCCGCTTCGTCGCGGGGGGCGGCCAGTGCGCCGTGGGCCACGGGTTCCCGTTCCATGACCGCGTAGGCGACGAGCCATTTCTCCCCGTTGCCGTCCTCGCGCGCGACCACCGTCGCGTCACGGACCTCGGGGTGGGTCAGCAGGTTCTCCTCGATCTCGCCCAGTTCGATGCGGTACCCGCGTATCTTCACCTGGTTGTCGATCCGGCCGAGGCACTCCAGCTCGCCGTCCGCCCGGAACCGCGCCAGGTCCCCGGTCCGGTACATCCGCGAACCGGGCGGTCCGCCGAACGGCTCGGGCAGGAACCGCTCGGCGGTCATGCCCGGCCGGCCGACGTACCCGCGGGCCACACCGGCGCCGGCGAGGTACAGCTCGCCGACCACACCGACCGGGACCGGCCGCTGCACCGCGTCCAGCACGTACGCCCGGTAGTTGTGGATGGGGCGCCCGATCGGCACGGTGCCGGCGTCCGGCGCGACCTCCCAGGCGGTGGCCCAGACCGTCGTCTCGGTGGGGCCGTACTGGTTGACGAGCCGGTGCACCCTGCCGCCCAGGTCGCGGGCCAGCGCCGGCGGGCAGTCCTCACCACCGGTCACGGCGGTGACCGGGGTACGGCCGAGACCGGCGGCGATGAGGAGCTTCCAGCCGGCCGGGGTGGCCTGGGCGTGGGTGACCCCGCCGCGCTCGATCATCCGTACCTGCGCGGCGGCGTCGTGCGCCGCCTCGTCGTCGGCCAGCAGAATCCGGCCGCCGGTGATCAGCGGCAGGTACAGCTCGGTCGTGGAGATGTCGAAGGACAGCGAGGTGGCTGCCATCCAGGTGTGCTGCGGGCCCGCCGTGTACCGCTCCCGCATCGAGAACAGCACGTTGAGCAGCGAGAAGTGTGCGATCTGCACCCCCTTGGGGCGCCCTGTGGAGCCGGACGTGAACAGCGTGTACGCGAGCCGGTGCCGGCGGGCCGGGTCCTTCGGGTCCCGTGCCGCCTCCTCCGTACCGACACGGCCGGCGGACCGCCCGGCGATCAGGGCCCGGTCGCGGTCGAGATCGACGACCGCACCGCCGTACCCGCCGCCGAGGCGCTCCTCCAGCCCTCCCTGCGTCACGATCAGCCCGGCGCCCGCCGCGCCGAGCATGTAGGTCAGGCGCTCCGCGGGCAGCCCGGCGTCCAGGGGCAGATGGGAACCGCCCGCCTTCCAGATCCCGAGCAGGCAGGGCACGGTGTCCAGCCCGCGCTTGAGCAGGACGCCCACCACCGACTCGGGCCCCACGCCCGCCTCGCGCAGGTGGTGGGCGATGCGGTTGGCCCGTGCGTCGAGCTCCTGGTACGTGAGGGTCTCGGCCCCCACCTGTACGGCGACCGCGTCGGGGGTGGCCGAGGCGGTCGCCTCGATCACCTCGTGCACGTATCTGCTCATCCCCACTCCACCTCGGTGTCGTTCCAGTCCTCGAGGACCTGGGTCAGTTCCGTCGCGGACATGAGGGCCGCGTCCACGTCACCGTCGGGGTCGGCGGCCATCGCCTCCAGGACCGCGCGGTACATCCCGGCGAGCCGCTCGGCGTTCGCACGGTTCAGACCGGTGCTGACCGCCCGCAGGACGAGCCGGTCCGGCAGGTTGGCGAGGGACAGGGTGAACTCGTTGGAGCTGTCACCCGCCCCGGCCCGGACGTCCACCGTCCCGGTGTCCACGTGGTGGAAGTCCTGGTAGCGGTACATGATGTCGAACAGCCGGCGCCCACCGGCCAGCCGCTGCACCGCGGGCAGCGGGTGCCGGCGGTGGCTGTAGACCTCCGCCTCGCGGTCGAAGACCTGGCGGACCAGTTCACGCCAGGTCCGGGCCGTGCGGTCGTGCGCGAAGGGCAGCGTGTTGAGGTACATGCCGTAGACCCGCTCTGCACCGGGCACCTCGGGGCGTGCGCTGTAGAGCACGCCCGTGTGGAAGGCGGGTTCGTTGGTCACGGTGCTGAGCACCTTCAGGTGCGCGGCCAGCAGCACCGCCTTGAACGAGGTGTCGCTGGACTTGGCCAGTGCGCGCAGCTCGGGCTCGATGTCGCGGAACTCCACCGACAGCTTGAAGTCCTCGCGCGGCGCGCCGTTGCCGTCCCCCCAGTCCGGTGGCAGTACGCACATGGCGTGCCGGTCGACGATGCCCTTCCAGTACTCCCGGTCCTCGTCCGACGCCAGGGACTCCTGCTCGGCGGCGATGAAGTCGGCGTAGCGCACGGCTGCCGGCTCCGGCTGCTTCGGCTCCTCCCCCGCGGCGTACGCGTGGTACACGTCGAGCACCTCCATCAGCAGCGACTGCTGACTCCAGCCCTCGGTGATGGCGTGGCAGTGCGTGAAGCCGAGGTGCCACGCCTCCTCGGACTCGACGAGTGCCGATATCCGGAGCAGCGGGGGCCGGTCGAGCGCGAAGAGCTCGGCCCGCTCGGCGGCGATGTGCTCCTGCCGCGCCCGGGCGAACTCGGCGTCGTCCACGCCGCGCAGATCGCGCACGGTGACCGGGATGACGGCGCTGGGGTGCACGAACTGGAGCGGTACGTCGAACGCTTCGAGCGCGAAGGACGTACGCAGCATCTCGTGCCGCTCCACGATCGTCTGCCCGGCCCGGCGCAGGGCGTCGGCGTCGAAGGGCAGGCCGTCCTTGATCCGGAAGGTGGACGTGTTGTGGTACTTGTTCAGCCCGTCGTCGGCCAGCATCTCGACCAGCATGCCGAGCTGCACCTTGGAGATCGGGTACGCGTCGACCAGCCCCGCCGGGAGCGCCGCCCGTACCTCGTCCGTCACCAGGGCGAACGGTGCGACCGCCACATCCTCCTGACCGGGCTCCGTGCCGGCGAGGGCGGTGGCGAGTCCGGCGACCGTACGGTGCTGGAAGACGTCCCGTACTCCCGCCTCGAAGCCTTCGGCGCGCAGGGCGCCCACCAGGGCGATCGCCTTGATGGAGTGGCCGCCCAAGTCGAAGAAATTGTCCTCCACCCCGACCTTCTCCAGCCCCAGCACCCGGCCCCAGACAGCGGCTATACGCTCCTCAACAGGGTTGCGAGGCGCCACATACGTGTCCTCGGCCGTGCCTTCGGGGTCGGGCAGGGCGCGGCGGTCGGTCTTGCCGTTGGCGGTCAGCGGGATCGCGTCGAGCTCGACGAACACCGACGGCACCATGTACGGAGGCAACGACTCGGCCAGCCGCTCGGCCAATCCCGCGGCACTGCCGACGACATACGCGATCAGCCGCTGGTCCTCCGAGACGACCACCGTGGCGTCCGACACCTGCGGATGAGCGACAAGCGCCGCACGGATCTCACCCAGCTCGATCCGATAACCCCGCACCTTCACCTGATCGTCCATACGACCCAGGAACTCCACCGCACCATCGCTGCGCCAGCGCACCAAGTCACCCGTGCGATACAACCGCGTACCCGCCGGCCCATACGGGTCCGGAACGAAACGCTCAGCCGTCACGCCCGGGCGGAACGCGTAACCCCGCGCCACGCCTGTGCCACCGACGAACAACTCCCCCACCGCACCCACCGGCACCGGACGCAAACCGCCGTCCAGGACCCGCATCACCATGTTCGGCAACGGACGACCGATCGGCACCACACCTTCGTGCGCCTCAACCAACGGGAACACACACGTGCCCACCGTCGCCTCCGTCGGACCGTACTCATTCACCACACAGCCGTCACCCAGGACTACCCGCCACCGCTCGACCAGAGCACCCGGCAGCGCCTCACCCGCCACCACCACACGAGCGGCAAGGACACGGATCTCGTCATCGGACAACTGGCCGGACAGAACCTCCAGATGGCCCGGGGTGAGCTTCATGAACGAGAACGGGCCCGACTCCACCAGACTTCCACCCAGCTCCGTCAGCTCACCGTCCCACAACCACACCCGCCGACCCGCAGCCAACGGAGCCCACACATTCGGCACCACCAAGTCGAACGCCACCGACGAGAACACCGGCGCACCACCCGCAGCCGAACCCACCAACTCCCGCACCGCCCAGTCCACATGATTGACCAGACCACGATGCGAAACCTGCACACCCTTCGGCCGCCCCGTCGAACCCGACGTGAACACCGTGTACGCCACAGAATCCAGATCCACATCAACCACGGGGAACGACACCGGAAGCGACGACAGATCCTCCTCGTCGACCCGCACCACAGCCACATCGAACCGGTCCGCATACGCCGACGACGTCACCGCGACCGACACCCGAGCATCAGCCACCATCCCCGCCACCCGACCCGCCGGCAACACCGGATCCATCGGAACAAAACCACCACCAGCACGCCACACCGCCAACAACGCCACCACCAGATCAACCGAACGATCCAGCAACACCGCCACCGACACCTCAGGCCCCACACCCAACCCAGCCAACCGATGAGCCAACCGATTCGCCCGCACATCCAACTCGGCGAACGAAATCTTCCGACCACCACACTCCACAGCCACCGCACCCGGCGACTCCACCACCCACCGACCCACCAACTCCGGCACCGACACCTCCGGCACCACCACACCCGAGTCGTTCCAACCGGTCAGCACCCGCTCACGCTCACCACCCGGCAAGAACACCTCCCGCGCATCACCCTCCACATCCGCGGCCATCGACTCCAACACCGACCGGTACATCGACGCCAGACGATCGACACCCTCACGCCCGAGCACCTGGGGGTTGACCGTGAGCAGCAGGCCGCTGCCTCGGGCAGCCACAGCGAGACCGAACTCCGTCGCACCTTCGCCGTCACCGGAGTCGGTGTCGACGACATCGGACTCCGCTTGGGCGTCGGCCAGGTCGAGATAGCTGAAGCGGACGTCGAGGAGCCTCGTCCCGTCGCTCAACTCCCGTTGCATCACCGGCATCGGGAAGCGGCGGTGCGGCCAGAGCGTGCCTTCCTGGTCGAACACCTGGCGGATCAGTTCACGCCAGGTCTTCGCGCCCCTCTCGTAGGCGAACGGCACCGTGTTGAGGTACATGCCGTACACCCGTTCCGCGCCCACGACCTCCGGCCGGCCGCTGGACACCAGCCCGGTGTAGAAGGCGTTCTCCGTGGTGAGCTGGCTCATCACCTTCAGGTGTGCCGCGTGCAGCACGGCCTTGAGTGACGTTCCCGTGCTGCTGGCGGCGGCCCGCAGCCCGGCGGTGAGGCCGGTGAGCGGTACGTGCACGGTGTTCGCCCGTCCCGGCTCGGGGTCGCCCCAACCCGCGGGCAGTTCGAACCGGGCGTGGGTTCCGAGGATGCCTCTCCAGTAGTCACGGTCCTCGTCCGACGCCACCGACGCCAGCTCGGCGGCGACGAAGTCCGCGTAACGGACGGCGGGGACCTCGACCGCCGGGACGGTCTCGCCGCCGCGTACCCGCAGGTACCCCTCGACGATGTCGCTGAGGAGCGTGCGGTGACTCCAGCCCTCGGTGATGGGGTGGCAGACGCTCACGGAGAGCCACCAGGCTTCGTCGGACTCGATGAGCGCCGCGACACGGAGCAGCGGTGCGCGGGACAGATCGAACGTCTCCGCCCGTTCGGCGGCGGTGTGCGCCCGGCGGGCCTCGGCCTGCTGCTCGGCGTCCAGGTCCCGCAGATCGTGCACGGTCACCGGAATGACGGCGCTCGCGTGGATCAGCTGGAGCGGGACCTCGAAGCCTTCGAGTGCGAAGGAGGCACGGAGCATCTCATGGCGATCGACCACGGCCTGCCCGGCGCGCCGCAGCGCGTCCACGTCGAACGGCCGGCCGTCCTTGATCCGGAACGCGGTGGTGTTGTGGTACTTGTTCAGGCCGTCGTCGGCCAGCATTTCGACCAGCATGCCGAGCTGCACCTGCGCCAGAGGGAAGGCGTCCGTCAGCCCGTCCGGCAGCTTCGCCCTGTCGTCCGCCCCGATCAACGCGAACGGTTCGACGACGGCGGTCTCCGCTACGGGCTCCGTGCCGGCGAGGGCGGTGGCGAGTCCGGCGACCGTACGGTGCTGGAAGACGTCCCGTACTCCCGCCTCGAAGCCTTCGGCGCGCAAGGCGCCCACCAGGGCGATCGCCTTGATGGAGTGGCCGCCCAGGTCGAAGAAGTTGTCCTCGACCCCGACCTTCTCCAGCCCCAGCACCTGCCTCCAGACAGCGGCTATGCGCTCCTCAACAGGATTACGAGGCGCCACGTACGAGTCTTCGGACGCTTCGGGGTCGGGCAGGGCGCGGCGGTCGGTCTTGCCGTTGGCGGTCAGCGGGATCGCGTCGAGCTCGACGAACACCGACGGCACCATGTACTCGGGCAGCGAACCCGCCAGCCAAGCCGCGAGATCGTCCGCGACACCCACCACGTAGGCGATGAGCCGCTGATCGTCCGAGACGACCACCGTGGCGTCCGACACCTGCGGATGAGCGACAAGCGCCGCACGGATCTCACCCAGCTCGATCCGATAACCCCGCACCTTCACCTGATCGTCCATACGACCCAGGAACTCCACCGCACCATCGCTGCGCCAGCGCACCAAGTCACCCGTGCGATACAACCGCGTACCCGCCGGCCCATACGGGTCCGGAACGAAACGCTCAGCCGTCACCCCCGGACGGAACGCGTAACCGCGTGCGACACCGGTGCCACCGACGAACAACTCCCCCACCGCACCCACCGGCACCGGACGCAAACCGCCGTCCAGGACCCGCATCACCATGTTCGGCAACGGACGACCGATCGGCACCACACCTTCGTGCGCCTCAACCAACGGGAACACACACGTGCCCACCGTCGCCTCCGTCGGACCGTACTCATTCACCACACAGCCGTCACCCAGGACTACCCGCCACCGCTCGACCAGAGCACCCGGCAGCGCCTCACCCGCCACCACCACACGAGCGGCAAGGACACGGATCTCGTCATCGGACAACTGGCCGGAAAGCACTTCCAGATGGCCCGGGGTGAGCTTCATGAATGAGAACGGGCCCGACTCCACCAGACTTCCACCCAGCTCCGTCAGCTCACCGTCCCACAACCACACCCGCCGACCCGCAGCCAGCGGAGCCCACACATTCGGCACCACCAAGTCGAACGCCACCGACGAGAACACCGGCGCACCGCCCGAAGCTGAACCCACCAACTCCCGCACCGCCCAGTCCACATGATTGACCAGACCACGATGCGAAACCTGCACACCCTTCGGCCGCCCCGTCGAACCCGACGT